>DATCPU010000148.1:0-4362 GCA_036569925.1 Candidatus Dormiibacterota bacterium | reverse complement strand
GGTAATAGAAGCTGTCACGCCGCCGCATCACACACCACCTTCGAGTTCAGTGACCCCCGCCACGGCTTATCCTGCCCGCAGTGACTAGAAGCGGTCCGACAAAGGAGCTGGTGGTTCGATGCGAATGCGGATTCGAGACTCGAGGGACGGCGGCCCAGATAGTGCCCGCCCTCCAAAAGCACGCCGGCGAGTCGCACAACATGAAGGTCACGCGGGAGCAGGTGCTCGCGAGGGCGGAGCCCGTCTGACCCCATCCGCGCCACGCACTCCCTGGGCAGTCGAGGGACCTGTCCAGGCCGAGGTTTTTGTCCTGCGGATGCGAGAGGGGCGCCCCGAGCTCGCTGGACCGTGCGGGCCCGACCCCTGGTACATCGAGGTTGCCCCCGAGGACGATCCCGTCGAGGTGGTTGGCCGCCTCTCGCGCAACCTGATGGGCGAGCCGGTGCTGGTGCACTCGACCTCGTGGCGTCGTGCTCGCGGAGCGGTAGTGCTGAGCTTCGTGGTCGTCAACTCCGACGGCCAGGCCCCGCACCTCGTGGGCGTCCCGATTTCAAGGGCGGAGCTCGCCCGGTCGGAGCCGACAGCCGCCGCGCGGACGATTGCGGCGGCCCAGGTGCTGGAGCACGGGTTGCGCCACCTTGCCTGGCTTTCGAGAGAGGACCAGGTCGTGATGGTCGCACTCAGCGACGAATGGAAGCGCGCCCTGGAGGACTACGTGCCGGAGCCGTTCCGAAATTTGGCTGAGCCGCGTCAGTAGACCGCACATCTGAGGCGTTGTACAAGCGAGGCCAACTCGCAAGAGAAGGCCTCACTTCTTTTCATGGCCCCGCGGCCGAGTTGCGCTGACGCCGGCTAGGCGCGGCCGGGATTGGTCGGCGCGGCGGTGACGATCGCGGCGTTTGCCTGCTGGCCGCTTACCGAGGGGATGGTGCACGCCACGGTGGTCGTTGCGTTGTAGCCCACATCGGGCGCCACTTTGGCCTGGCACGTGCCGACGGTGGCCTTGGTCGCGGAGTCGGTCATCGTGAAAGTTATGGTCGAGGGCGCTTGCGCGCCGAGCTTGCCACCAAGGTTCTTGATCAGCGCAGAGACCACGCAGGTCGCGGCGCACTTCGAGGTGTCAACCGATACGACCGTGTAAATCGGCGGCAGGGTGGACAGGTTGGAGAAGTCGATGACGTCGGTCGGCTTGACGATGTTGAAGTCCTTGCCGAAGTTGCTGTACTTGAAATCGGCGTCGGTTATCCCGTCGATCGCTGCACCCGTCTTGAAGTGCAGGCGCAGGAGTTGATGAGGTTCGCTCGCGGCGATGAAAACGTCCGCGCGCGGTCCAGATAACTCGACTGCGTCCACCCCATCAACGGCTACGTGGTCGGTTCGCCGGGACACGGCGGTGCCCAGAAACGCCGTCCGAAAGGCAGGGCCTTGGGTCAGCTCGATGATCGGAGGAACCTGGGACGCCGACCCTTTCCACCAGGCGTTGCCTGCCGCTTTGACCAGGTTGCGTGAGGCCGGGTCCTGGCCCATGTGCTGGGAGAGGTACTGGCTGCCGCGAAAGTAAGCCTCGGTCGGCAATCCATTTGCATCGAACAAGATGACGGCTTCCAGCTTTAGCTCAGAATCGCTCACGATCACGTGCTGGCTGCTGAGGCGAGCAGTCTGCATGTCGATCGACCACTGATGCCCGCCCTCTGAGTAGGAGCCGGTTATCTGAAACGTCTTCGCCGAGGCCAGGGACCCCGCCGCGCCGTCTTCGAGGGAGCGGGTCGATGGCTCGCCAAGCCCGAAAGGCGCCTGGCAGGCGGAGAAGAGGGCGACGAACGCAGCTCCGGCCAGCGCCGCTCTGTACGTCCCTCGCCCGGGTGAACCTATCAATCGCATTCGCTCGGCCCTGTAACGGCCCGGATACTATTACCGTTACCCGAACCGTGGCGAGTTCCGATACGGCGCCTTCTCAAGGCCTGACCGTACCAGTCGATGCCAGACGCGGGCCGCCCCGCGCAAAACCCCGGGCCGTGCGCATGTTCGGCCGCGACTATGCGCTGGTCCTCCCCACCCTCCGCGATCCCCGCTTGCACGTCGCCGCGGTTCTCCTGACGCTCCAGGTCCTCGGCCAGACCGTCCTGGGGTTCCGGCTGTCGATCGCGCAGATCCTGATCTGCCTGGCGACCGGCGCCCTCATCGAGTTCGTGGTCGTGTTCTTCAAGGACCACGCGATCATCTGGCCCGCCAGTGGCCTGCTCACGGGCAACAGCACTGCTTTCATCCTCCGGGTTCCAGGCACGCTGCACGGCCAGTGGTGGAGCACCCACGGGATCGAAATCTTCATCGGCGTGGTGGCACTGGGTATGGCCACCAAGTACCTGATCAGGTGGAAGGGACGGCACATCTTCAACCCCTCCAACGTGGCCCTGGTGCTCGCGTTTGTCGTTCTTGGGGTACAGCACACCGAACCCCTGGACCTCTGGTGGATACCGATGGGCCTCTGGATGGTGGTGACCTATGTGGTCCTCGTCGGCGGAGGCCTGCTGATCGCGTGGGAGCTGAAGATGCTCGGCCTGGTGTTCGGCTTCATGATCGCGTTCGCGGCCTTCCTGGCGATTGCCCTGTCGCAGGCGCCGGACCACTGCATGGTCGCCAGCTGGCGCGCGGCTCCAATGTGTGGACGGGACTTGTGGACGATCTTGGTGACCTCGCCGGAGGTTCTGATCTTCGCCCTGTTCATGATCCCCGACCCTCGGACCGTCCCGGACGGCGGTGCGGCGAGGGTGGTTTTCGGCGTCATCGTCGCCATGCTGGCCGTGCTGCTCATCGGCCCCACCAGTCTGGAGTTCTGGACCAAGACCGCAATCCTTGCCAGCCTGGTCATCGCCTGCGCGCTTCGATTTGCGCTGGTCGCCTTCCTGGCGCCGTTCGTCGCCGATGGAGGGGGCCTGCGGTGGATGCTTGGAGGGTTCAGGTGGCAGGTGCCGGCGGCGCTCGCGCTCGCCTTGCTTTGTCTCGGCGCTCTCCCGGTGGCTGCGATCATATCGACCACCAGCCCGACTCCCTTCGCGGAGCTCCCGGACGGATCAACGCCGAAGGTCGCCGTCACTGTGGGCAGCGGGCCCGCCACAGCCGCATGGGTCTCAACCACCGCGAGCGCGGGCTTGCCGCCCCCCGGTGGCACCTCGCCAGGCTCGGCGTCAGCGCGGGTATGGCTGCTCCCGGCTTACCCCACCATGACCGTGGCGGCCAACGTTCACGACTTCGACCCGAACCTGACTTCGAAGAGCGTCAACACGATGGCGCGCGACATAGTGCTCGACCTCATCATCGAGTCCGAGGCGCGTCGCGCCCATGACCTGAAGATGGCGCAAGGCGGCGCGTCCGACGATGCCCTCACAGAGTTCACTGACGTGATCAAACAGGACATCGCATCCAAGACGTTCGTGCAAAAAACGTACGCGTTCGACAAGCTGAGCCTCCAGCTGTTCCTGCCGAAGTTCGCCACCCAGGCTTCGCGGCTGGAAGGTATCTACGTGCATGGGACGGCGACTCTCACTACAAGGGACGCGTCCGGTGCCGTGCTGTCGAGGACGACCTCGACATACGCCAAGATCTGGGGCCTCGGCGGCACCCCGCAGGACCTTACGGGCGACCCCACCGCAGCGACCAACGAGGTGATTTCGATCGACTACACAGGCCTCGCGCCGGCGCCCTGACGGACCGGGTGCCGTCTCGACCGGGTCCTACTTTTCTTCGCGGGTGACGGCTTTGGGGATGCCCGCCGGTTCATAGACCGGGGGAGGCTCGATGCCAAACGTGTCGGCAAGGCGCACGAACAGGCTGAAAAGGGCCGCCACGTATGCGGCCTCCGCTATCTGCTCGTCGGTCCACCCCACGTCACGCAGGCCCTGGACCTGCTCGTCGGTGACCCGATACGCAGCCTTGGAGATGGTGCCGACGAAGTCCAGCAGCAGCCGCTCCGGTGGTGCGAGGTTGGCAGCATCAAGGTCACCGTCGCGCAACGCATCTGCCACTCCCTCGAACTCTTTGCCCTGCAACTGCAGGAACCACGTGTGGGAGCTGAGTCAATACCTGCAGCGGTTCAGCGCCGAGACGTACGAGGCGATCATCTCGTGCTGCGCGCGCGTGAGGGCGCCGTCGCTGAAGTGCATGCGCGACGCGGCCTGGATGGCGGCTAGAAAATCCGGCCGCAGACTCATGGTCTGAAGGATCGGCGCCACGATGCCGACCGGGCTCACAGCTTTGGCCTGCGCGTAGACCTCAGCGAGCAGGCCGGTCGCGTCGGGTTCCGGCACCATCTTGATTCGGGCCACGACATTATTAACGGCTTCCGGGCGGAAAAGTGTTGGAGGG
>DATCPU010000147.1:0-2261 GCA_036569925.1 Candidatus Dormiibacterota bacterium | reverse complement strand
GACAGCAAGTACCCGGCGCTACGCGGAACTGTGCGGGACGCGCGCACCAAGAAGCGGCGCGCGATGCTGCGCTTCTTCGCGTGCGAGGAAGACCTTTCCGACGAGCCGCTAGACGCTGCTCTACCTGAGCCGGTCGCCGCGGGCAGGGAGCCTTACCTGATAGTCGGTGCCATCGCCGGGGGCTGACGCTCCGGCGAAGCGCGTCGCCGGCAGCCACGATCTGATTCGCGTGCAGGGCGCGCGCGTGAACAACCTCAAGGATGTCAGCGTCGAGATTCCGAAGCGCCGGCTGACTGTGTTCACCGGCGTCTCCGGCTCGGGCAAGAGCTCTCTGGTGTTCGGCACGATCGCCGCGGAGTCGCAGCGGCTGATAAACGAGACCTACAGCACCTTCGTGCAGGGGTTCATGCCCACGCTGTCGCGACCCGAGGTCGATGTGCTCTACGGCCTGACGACAGCGATCATCGTCGACCAGGAGCGGATGGGCGCCAATGCCCGCTCCACGGTGGGCACCGCCACCGATGCCAACGCGATGCTGCGCGTCCTGTTCAGCCGGCTCGGGCGGCCGCACATCGGCTCCTCCAATGCGTTCTCATTCAATGTCCCCTCGGTCCGAGGGAGCGGTGCGATCACGATCGAACAAGGCGCCGGCAAGACAGTGACCAGGACCTTCACCAGCGCTGGCGGCATGTGCCCGCGTTGCGAAGGCCGGGGCACGGTCTCCGATCTCGACCTCACCGAGCTCTACGACGACTCCAAGTCGCTCGCGGAGGGCGCGATCACCATTCCCGGCTACAAGACGGACAGCTGGTGGACGACAGGCGTCTATATCGAGTCCGGCTTTCTCGATCGGAACAAGCCGATCCGCAAATACACGAAGAAGGAGCTCCACGACTTCCTCTACAAGGAGCCGGTCAAGGTGAAGATCAACGGGGTCAACCTCACCTATGAGGGGCTGATCCCCAAGCTTCAAAAGTCAATGCTCGCCAAGGACCCCGACGCGATGCAGCCGCACATCAGGGCGTTCGTCGACCGGGCGGTCACCTTCACCGCATGTCCTGACTGCGACGGGACCCGACTCAGCGCGGCGGCCCGCTCTTCGCGGATCGGCCGCATCAACATTGCTGACGCCTGCGCGATGCAGATCAGTGACCTGGCCGAATGGGTCCGCGGCCTAGACGAGCCTTCCGTGGCGCCGTTGCTCGCAACGCTTTTGCAGACCCTTGACTCGTTCGTGGAGATCGGTTTGGGCTACCTCTCGCTTGACCGGGCGTCGGGCACCCTGTCCGGTGGCGAGGCGCAGCGGGTGAAGATGATCCGCCACCTCGGCTCTTCGCTCACCGATGTCACTTACGTGTTCGACGAGCCCACGACCGGCCTGCATCCCCATGACATCCAGCGGATGAACGACCTGCTGCTGCGGTTGCGGGACAAGGGCAACACGGTGCTCGTCGTGGAGCACGAGCCGGAGACGATTGCGATCGCCGACCACGTCGTCGACCTCGGACCCGGCGCCGGCGCGACGGGCGGCAGCGTTTGCTTCGAGGGCACTGTCGAGGGGCTGCGGGCCAGCGGAACTGTCACCGGCCGCCATCTCGACGACCGAGCCGGCGTCAAGGAGACTGTGCGGAAGCCCACGGGCGCGCTGGAGATTCGCGGCGCGACGGCGCACAACCTGCGAGACGTCGACGTCGACATTCCGCTCGGGGTGCTGGTCGTCGTCACCGGCGTCGCCGGTTCCGGCAAGAGCTCGCTGATGCACGCGTCGATCCCCAGCGCCGCGGGCGTGGTGTCGACCGACCAGGGCGCGATCCGGGGCTCGCGACGGAGCAACCCGGCGACGTACACCGGGCTGCTCGACCCGATCCGCAACGCGTTCGCGAAGGCCAACGGCGTGAAGGCGGCGCTGTTCAGCGCCAACTCCGAGGGCGCCTGCCCCAACTGCAACGGCATCGGCGTCATCTACACCGACCTGGCGATGATGGCCGGTGTCGAGACTGTGTGCGAGGAGTGCGAGGGCAAGCGGTTCCTCGCGAGCGTGCTTGAGTACAAGCTCGGCGGCCGCAACATCAGCGAGGTGCTGGCGATGTCGGTGACCGAGGCCAGAAAGTTTTTCGGCGCGGGCGAGGCACGCACACCGGCCGCGCACGCCATCCTCGACCGGCTCGCCGACGTCGGGCTCGGCTATCTCAGCCTCGGCCAGCCGCTCACCACGCTATCGGGCGGCGAGAGGCAGCGGCTCAAGCTGGCCACCCATATGG
>DATCPU010000146.1:0-1959 GCA_036569925.1 Candidatus Dormiibacterota bacterium | reverse complement strand
GACGTGGCCAGGGAGCCTTTCGATTCTGACGACGCCAGCCTGGTTCGCGTCACCCGGCGCGACTACGAGCAGGCCCGCAAGCTGTCGCTGGAGCTGGTTGGGGAGATCGCGCGTGCCGGAGCGACGGCGCGGCCCGTGTGGCAGAAGGCGCGCGAGGAAGCAGACTTCAAGCTCTTCGCGCCTTACCTCGAGCGGAACGTCGAGCTCAATCGCCGGGTGGCCGATGCGCTGGGTTACAAGAAGCGGCCGTACGATGCCTTGCTCGATCGCACTGAGCCAGGGCTGACAACGGACCAGCTCGAGGAGATCTTCTCAGAGCTCAAGCAGGCCATCGTGCCGCTCGTCGCCGACGTGGCGCGCAACGCGGAAGCGATCGACGACAGCGTGCTGCACAAAGGGTTTGATCCAGACGTGCAGGTGCAGTACGCGCTCGACCTGGTGACGAAGCTGGGATATGACGTCGAGCGCGGGCGGCAGGACCTCTCCGCGCATCCCTTCACCGTTCCGTTTGGGCCGGGGGATGTGCGTATCACAACACGGGTGTCGCGCAATTTCTTCAACGAGTGCTTGTTCGGGTCGATCCACGAGGCGGGGCACGCCATGTACTACCAGGGGGTCGGGAAGAACCTGGACCGGACCCCCTTGTGGGATGGGGCTTCGCCCGGTGTGCACGAGTCGCAGTCGCGGTTGTGGGAGAACATGGTGGGGCGCAGCGCCCCGTTCTGGCGCTATTTCTTCCCCAGCTTGAAGAGCGCGTTTCCGGAGGCGCTCAAAGGGGTGGATGACGAGCGGTTCTTCAAGGCGGTCAACAAGTCGTACCCGTCGCTGATTCGAGTCGAGGCGGACGAGGTCACCTACAACCTGCATATCCTCCTGCGGTTCGAGCTCGAGAACGAGATGCTCGAGGGGAGGCTCAAGGTGAAGGATCTGCCCGAGGCGTGGAATGCGCGGGTGAAGGAGTACCTCGGCATCGATGTGCCCGACGACAGCGTGGGCGTCCTGCAGGACATCCACTGGTCGTGGGTGGATTTCGCGGTCTTTCCCGGTTACACGCTGGGCAACCTGATGTCGGCGCAGCTCATGGAGAAAATCCGGGGGGACATGCCCGACCTCGATCGCCAGATCGAGAGGGGTGAGTTTGGGCCGCTGCTCAGGTGGTTGCAGGACAAGGTGTACCAGCATGGGAGGAAGTTCACGCCGAACGAGCTGATGGAGAGGGCGACGGGGACGCCGGTCACAGCGGCACCGTGGATCGCTTATGTGCGAGAGAAGTTTGGGGTGCTGTATGGGGCAAAGGCGGGTCGTTAACGGGCAGGGTTGTAGGCGGTGCGCATTCAGTCAAGGCGACGTGGTGACGGATCTGGGAAGAGGGCGTTCGGGAATGTCTGGCGTCGGGAAGGAGCGTCCTGAGTAATAGATTGCGGGGAGCAAATGTTCCCCAAAATAGATGCTGTTAACGACGTTTTTGCCTTGATTTTGAATACGAATCAAGTAAAATACGAACATGCGTTCTATGGTGGATTTCGGACTCCAACCCGGCCCTGATTCAACTCCTTTCCAAGACATGCATCGGGCTCTCCAGCGCCTGCGCGAGGAGGACCTCCACGCGCTGCCGGCATCCGAGATGGGCCCGGATATGGAAGAGCTGCGCCGGCTGATCAACGGAATGGAGGCGGAGTGCACTCGTCGCCTTCAGCGCTTCGACTCAGGCGGCGGCTATGCCGCCACTCAGGCGCTCACAGCGCAAGCCTGGCTGCGCTGGAAGTGCAACTTCTCACCAGCAGCCGCGGCCGGACGGGTGGCGGTGGCGCGGGAGCTGGCCGATCTACCTCAAACCACGGAGGCGTTCGCCGATGGCGACTTCAGCTACGCCCACGCGGCGATGATCGCCAGGACGGCGGAGAAGCTGGGCGACAAGATGGAGTCGAACGCGGAGACCATCCTGGTCAGCGCGGCCAA
>DATCPU010000145.1:0-4598 GCA_036569925.1 Candidatus Dormiibacterota bacterium | reverse complement strand
CCCTCGTCCATGGCGTGATGCACCAGCTCGCCGAGCGAGTCGGCCATCCGCTGCTTGTGGCTGCGCTCGTCGTCAGGACCCAGCCGCCTGGCCAGCGACTCGAGCGCGGTCTTGAAAGCGGCGCCGGCCACAGGGTCGAGGATGGCGTCGACGCAAAACATGCCATCGCCCATTTGGCCTATCTCCAGCCGGCGATTTGAAAAATCGGCCTCGGCATCTTTGAAGAAGCCGTCGGGATCGGCAACGTGGCGTGCGACGCGGCAGAGGTAGCGGAGGCGGGCAACGGAGTAGGTGCGGGCGTAGCCCAGCATCTCGCCCTCGTCGAACAGCTCGGCCTTGGCACCGAGCTGGTCGCGCAGGTGGCAGAGCAAGGAAGCTGACTGGTAGCTGACCTCGCCCTCACGGAGGGCCTGGGCGAGCTTGGGCAGTGACTCGAGCTGCTTGCCGACGCAGAGCCGGTCGGCGGTTGAGGTAGCTGACATGCCGCATAGCCGGCTCAGCCAGCCGACCAGCGTCTGGTTGCCGCCGGCGTGGTGATCACCGGCCAGCTGACTGGCGCGGGCTTCAGCTGCAGCTTCGCCCTCGAGACCATCGATGACGACTCGAAGTCGTTTGGGATCCACCCGGCGGTCTTCGCGAGAGAGAAACTCGCGGTACGCCGCCTCCAGTTTGTCTAGAGCTGTGCCCCCCTCCCCCAACATGAGAAAAGCATACCAAACATACGTTCGCAGGTCAATACGTTAACGCATGAATTTGTTGCGTGCATGAAATTTCTTTGTCCCACAGCCCAATCACTCCACGCCGGCCACCATCGACCGCCAGTCGCCCCACCACACCCCTTCCCAGCCCTTCCCCAAAGCGCGCCACCGACTCCAGGCTTGACGGTCACGGCGCCGCGCTTCGCGGCCACTCCTTCTTCCCAGTCGTTGAAGGCGTGGCGCCGACTCCCGGCATCGCTCCGCTCGCCGGTTTTTCGACTAACCCACCTCACCCTTCGTGCCGTTGTGTGAGTACGTGCTCGCACCTACGGCTCTGTTGTGGCTGACCCAGCACCACGCGTCGTGCTGCTGTGCGAGTGCGTGCTCGTTCCTGCGGCTCGGTTACGGGAGCGCCGCCTCCCTGATCCGATCCAGCACCCGCATATTCGCCACCGAGTCGGACACGGCGAGCTCCACCGGGTACCCTCCCAGCGCGCTACGCGCAAACGACTCCACCATGAGCTGGTAAGGGTTCGGCTCCATGCTGCTGAACGGCCTCTCCAACCTCTCCCGCCCCCCCTTCGTCACCACCGTCAGCTCCTGTTCCTCCGGCCCCTCAAAGCTCGCCCACACCGACGCCGTGGCCCCGCTTGCAAACCGCAACCAAGCGCTCACCGTCATGTCCACCCCCTGAGGCCCCTTCCCAAGGTGCGCCGTGGCCGCCACCCCCACCGGCTCCCCCAGGATCCACCGCGCCACGCTCACCGTGTAGCACCCCACATCGAGCAGCGCCCCTCCTCCGAGCTCCTTCCTCAACCGAAAATTCGTCGGATCCTCCAGGGTGAACCCGAACGTCGCATTGACGTACATCGGGTCCCGCAGCCCGGCAACAAACTCCCGAGGCCGAGGGTGGAACCGGTACATGAAGGCCTCCATGAGGAGCACGCCCGCCCGCTCCGCGCCCGCCCCCATCTCCTCCGCTTCCGCGGCATTCATCCCAATCGGCTTCTCGCAAAGGACGTGCTTGCCCGCGGCGGCAGCACGCAGCGCCCACTCCTTGTGGACGCTGTGGTGCAGAGGAATGTAGACAGCGTCAACTTCGGGTTCACGCAGCAGCGCCTCATAGGTTGGACACACAAGCGGCACCGAATGTCGCGACGCGATAGCGCGCGCCCGCTCAGGATCGCGGCTCGCGATCGCCACCAATCGCCCGTTGCCCGAGGCTGTGATGGCGGGCATCACGTCGCTGTCGGCAATCGACGCGGCGCCCAGCACACCCCATCCCAAACGCCGAGGCAGGGCTATATGTCGACCTCTACCTGCCGGCCCCCTCGCGCAATCGAATGCGAGGCCGCCTCCATCACCGCCACCGTGCGGCGGGCTTCCTCGGGTGGCACCGCCAGCGGCTCGTCCCAAGCAAGATGGTCGGCAAGGTTGCGATAGAACGCATTCTCGTCGCGCCGCGCGAGCACCAGCACCTCGTCGTGCGACCCACCGCCGTCCGCGGGCCTCATGACCCTCACGCGCGCGGGCGATTCCGAAGGCGCGAGGCGCTCCTCGACCAGGTCGCCGCTCGCGGAGCGCGAGCTCACCGTCTCCTCGCGCCACTCCCCCACCACCGCGCCATGCGTGCCCAGCAGATACCACTTCGGCTTCATCGCCGCTGCGATGTCCGACTGGAGGAACGTGGCCTGCGCCCCACCCTCGAACGTGAGGTCGACGCGCACCTGGTCCGAGTTCGTGACGTCGTGCCACACCCTCTTGTGCCCGACCGCGGAAACCGTCTTGACAGCGCCGGAGAAAAGCTGCAGCACCCAGTCGAAGTAATGAGACCCCCAGTCGTAGATGGTCCCCCCCGAGACTGGCTCATGGCTGTGCCAGAAGTCGCACGGGTGCGAGTAACCGCCGATGAACGACTCCATGTAGAACAGGTCGCCGATCCGTCCCGACCGCACGACCTCGCGCATGGCGACGTAGTCGGGGTCCCATCGCCGGCTCTGATAAACAGTCAGCACTCGCTCACGCGAGGCGGCGGAGTCGATCATCCAGTCGACCTCTTGCACGCGCAGCGCAAAAGGCTTCTCACACACCACGTGCTTGCCCGCTGCCAGCGCGGCGAGCACGGTGTCGGCGTGCGCGCTCGGCGGAGTGCCGACGATCACGAGCTCGACGTCCGGATCGCCAAACAGCTCCTGCGCGCTCGAGTGTGTGGGCACGCGCCAGTCGCGAGCGGCAAGCTCGCGCCGCTCGGACGACAGGTCGCAGATCCCGCGCAGGCGAAGCCCAGATGTGGCGCTGATCGCGGTCGCGTGCGCGGCAGCGATGGCGCCGTAACCGATGAGCCCGACGCCGACGGGGGCCGCCGCTTCCCTGCCCGCCGCGAACAACAGGGTTCGATGCAGCAACTTCTGGAATGACGTGTCCTCATAGGTCGACATTTGATGCCCGAGACCGATGTGCACGAAGCGCCCCGCGCCAACCGCTCGCTCGTAGGCGACCACCTGCTCGGTGAAATGCCAGCTTGTGCGCAGCAGGACCGCCGCGTCGGAAGGCGGCCCTTCGGACAGATAGAGCTCGTCGGTGAACTTCAGCTCCGGCCCCAGGCGCTGCGTCAAAGTGTGTAAGCGGTCAGCGCGCACCACCAGCTCCGTCACAGGCGCCGGCCCCGTCGGCGCCCACCCCGCAAGCTCCGCCATCTCGCCACCCTGGACCCACTTCGCCAGGGTGCCGTGCAGCACGACCACGCCGCCGCCGCCGCGCACGAACTCGGTGATCAGCTCCGCCTGCCCCGATTGAAGGTGATGATCGCTGGCGACCAGCAACACCTGCCGCCCTTCAACCGCCAGGCGGTCCGGCTCTGTCGCAACATCGATGTGGAAATGCTGCGTGCCCTCGAGCGAGCGCAACAGCGGGCGGGCCATGCGGAGATAGTCGTGCTCGCCGCCTGCTAGGAGGGCCAGCACGGAAACTCGAATCGAGGTGGGCATTCAGGAGATCGTACGACCAGCCGGAGCCGTGTCTCGGGGCGAAGCGATGCGGCGCAGGATGTCACGCGTCGTTGATGCCGAACGCGCCCACGTGAACTGCGCCGCCCGCTCTTTGCCGGCCGCGCTCAGCGTCTCCCGCAGCCGGGCGTCCGACAGGAGCCGCTCGATGCCTGCCGCAATCGACCGAACGTCCTCGGAATCGACGACGATCGCCGTGCCATCAGCCAGCTCGGGCAGCGAGCCCGCATTGCCGACGACTGCCGGGAGCCCATGCGCCATGGCTTCGAGCAGCGGCAGACCGAAGCCCTCGTAGAGGCTGGGGAACGCCAGGACCGAGGCCGACCTGTAGAGGGCGCTCAACGTCGCGTCGTCGACGTGGCCGAGGTAGCGCACACCCCGCTCCGCCTTGATGCGCTCGAGCGTGTCGCCGTATGCCCAACCCGGCCTCCCGGCGATGACGAGCTCAGGCACTCCGGGGCGGTCACCCACCAGCAGCGGCACCGACTCGCGGCGGAGGTGACGGTACGCCGCGATGAGGCGAGGGTAATTCTTGCGCGGCTCGATGGTGCCCACCGCCAGGATGAAACCAGGCTCGAGCTGGGGCGGAAGCCGACCGGGCGCCACCTCGGGCGATACCCCTTCCGGCACCACGAAGACCCTCGACCTCAACCCCGTGATCGGATAGCTGGCGAGCAGGTCGCGACGCGTCGCCTCCGACGGCACCAGGACCGCGGCCGCTTTGCGCAGAGAGCGACCCAGGACGGCGCCCATGTACAGGCGCTGCTGCCAGGGCACCTCGCCCGGCCTCAGCTTGAAAGCGAGGTCGTGGACGAATACCGCCGCGGGGGGCGCGCCGCGCCGGCGCAGGGGTGGGCTCGGCCAGTACGGATAAAGAATGGCGTCGCAATCAAGC
>DATCPU010000144.1:0-1743 GCA_036569925.1 Candidatus Dormiibacterota bacterium | reverse complement strand
CCCCCTTGCCTGACCCCGCCGTGCCATTCGCGCAGCCGATCGCCTGACCTCTGGCTCAAAAGCGATGAGTGTCGTCGTGGCGCGAGCGTGGACGGCGAAACCAGTTCCCCCAGCGCGTGCTAACCCCTATCTGGAAGCCGGGAGACTGGTCATCAGGCGGTAGCGGTGCTCGGGCCGGCCCGGCCCGCCGTACCGCATCGTCAGCTCGACCTTTCCGAGTTGGCAGAGGTGATCCAGATAGCGCCGAGCGGTGACGCGGCTGACCCCGGCCTCGTCCGCAACCGCGCTTGCAGCGAGCCCCGATTGCGACTGGCCGAGCGCCTCAACGATCAATTCCAAAGTGGCGTCTGAGAGGCCCTTCGGCAGGGGCTCGTTGCGGGCGGTCCTGAGGGTGCTGAAGATCCTGTCCACGTCCGTTTGCTCCGCGTGGCCGATTCGAGTCATGCGATCGCGGGCCGCAGCGTAGGAGAGGAGCTTCTCTTCGAAGGTCGCGAACAGAAACGGCTTAATCAGGTAGTGGACGACGCCGCCCCGCATCGCCGCCCGCAGGCTCTCGACCTCGCGCGCCGCAGTGATCGAGATCACGTCCACCGGAGGATGCTCGCCTTCGCGCAACTGCTGCAGCACCTCCAGGCCCGACATGTCAGGCAGGTAGATGTCCAGCAGCACCAGGTCCGGCCTGAGCTGGTCGACGCTCTTTAGTGCCTCCGCTCCAGTGTGGGCTCGCCCAACAACCGCAAATCCACTTACGCGCTCGGTGTAGGCGCAGTGGAGATCCGCGACCCTGTAATCGTCGTCGATGACAAACGTGCGGATCATGGGCCCGCGGTCACCTTCAGAGGAAGCCGGACGGTGAACAGGGCGCCCCCGTCGTTGATCACGGTGACTGCGCCGCCGTGGCGGTGGGCCACCTGGCGCACGAGCGCAAGGCCAAACCCGCGGCGCTTGCGGTCGGGGCCGGACTTCGTGCTAAACCCCTCTTGAAAGATCTGGCCGTTGAGGCTTTCCAGCACGCCTGGACCGGAGTCTTGGACGGTCATCACCACCGCGTTTTGCTGTTGTGTCACAGAGACGCTGACCCATCGTTCGCCGCTCGAAGATCCGGCCGCGTCCAGCGCGTTGTCGATCAGGTTGCCGAGAAGCGTGATTAGGTCCTCACTGTCAAGCGCACTTTGAGTCATGACCGTGTCGTCACTCACTCTCAGCTCGATTCCCCTCTCGGAGGCAACCGCGGCTTTTGCGAGCAGGAGCGCGCCGAGCACCGGATCTCCAACCCTGTCCAGCAGCGCTTCGGTGAGCTCCTGGTGAACGCCAGAGGTCTGAGCGATGAGCTTCATCGCCTCGTCGCTGCGACCCATCTGGACCAGGCCCGCGATGGTATGCAGGCGATTGGAGTACTCGTGCGCCTGGGCACGCAGCGCATCGGTGAGGCTGTCAACGCCGAGTCCGCGTGCAAGACCCGTCAGCTCGGTCGAGTCGCGCAATGTCGCGACGTGGCCGATCTCGCGGCCGCGGACGCGAATCGCGCGGCGGCTCGCCACCAGCACGCGGTCCCCCGCCAGGAGCACCTCGTCTTCGTCATTCAATCCCCCGGAGAGGAACTTCAGTAGCCGGCCCGGCGGGAGGACCTGCGACACGCGGCGACCGACAGAGTCTGGGGGCAGCGCCAGCAGGCGGCGCGCCTCGTCGTTCGCGAGCGTGATCGTTCCATCGCCATCCGTGGCAATCGCCCCCTCGTGGATT
>DATCPU010000143.1:0-1791 GCA_036569925.1 Candidatus Dormiibacterota bacterium | reverse complement strand
CAGGCGTTCCAACCCCGCGCCCATTAACTTCCCAACAGGCCGAAACAAGATCGAAATCGGCCGTTTTCAGGGTCTCAAAACGTGTTGGTCGGGCGGGCGAGATTCGAACTCGCGGTCTCCTGGTCCCAAACCAGGCGCTTTACCGAGCTAAGCCACCGCCCGACTTCCTGATCTCACCAGTCCCGTCTGGTTCGATAAACGCGCGCCTTTGCCCTGTCTGTCGCTTGCGCGCTGAGGCAGCGTCAATTCTATGTGCTCCCCTGTCTCGGCACCTTTGTGCTCCGCCTTCGGCGCTAAACGGCTGTCTGCATAGCAGGCGACGGATGCAGACACGTGCCGTCATCAGCTGGGTGCTAGAACCAGGAAGCCAAGCTGGAAGAGCCGTTTGGCCATTGCGATGCCGGTTTCACTGAATGCCGTCATCTCGTTGCGGGACAGCTCGAGCGCCTGGCCCACCGTGCGAACGGCGTGGCCGAGAGTGTTCGAGCCGTCAAGGGTCTGCAGCAGCATCGCGGTGTTGATGTCCAGGTTCCCCTGGAAACCAATCCCCTCGGCAAGGCTCAACGTCGCCTCCTGCAACTGCCACTGGCCGCCGCTGGACGCCAGGCGCTGTTCCAGCCGGTGCTCGGGCACCAGGACGAATTTCACATCGAGGAGGGCGGCTTCGTCGGGCAATTTACGCAGGAAGTCCTCCGCCTCGAACATCCGCAGCACCAGAGTGCCGGCCGACCCGCGCCCGCCGGTTATCGAGTCCGCCCTGATCCAGTTCGCGCCGCCGGAACGCCGGCGCATGATCACGGCGCCGAAGGCGATCTGCTCGATCCCCTCCCTGGTGTAGTAATCGGTCCACCGGTCCAAGGCCGCTCCATAATCCGCCAGGTCCACGTTCTGCCCAGGCCGGTTCCATTTGGCCGCCTGGGTCAGCGGATCGTCGGTCAGGTAGTGCAGCAGCCACACGTCGCATGGCAGCCCCTCCACCCAACGCCGGAGCGGCACGGACCAGTCCTCATCCGTCGCGAGTGCCCAGCTGATGAGAATGTGCCCAAAGCCGCCCTCCTGCAGGTATGCCGGCATGTCCCGCACGAGCTGCCGGCACAGGCTGTCGGCCGGCATGCCGCTGTCGCGGTAGATGAAGGTCGAGTCAGGCGAGATCACGTAAGGCGGGTTGGCGGTGATGAGGTCGAACCGCTCGCCCTTCACGGGCTCGAACCAGCTGCCGAGGCGAAGCTCGACGTTGTCGACTCGGTTCAGACCAGCATTCAGCTCCGCGAAATAAAGAGCGCGCGGGTTGATGTCGACGGCGACCACCTTCTTGCTGTGGTTCGCCACCAGCAGTGCCTGGATGCCACCACCCGTACCAAGGTCAAGCGCCTTTTCAACCTGGCGACGGACTGTGAGGTCGGCCAGCAGCGTGGCCGGGCTGTTGACGCCGGTGACCACGTCGGCCTCGTGGCTCTGCGCGTCGCCGTAGTAGTTGCGGTCGCAGGCGATGACGATGTCGCCGTGGGGGATGATCCTCATCATCGACCGGATCCCGTGAGCCGAGGGTTCGACGAGGCCGAGGCGCTCGAGCTCCTCGACCGGAGCGTCCGGCAAGCTCGCTTGAAGGTCGGCGCGATCGACCGTCGAGCCGATCAGAAACAGGCGCATCAGCGTGGCCAGTGGGTTCTGGGCGGCGAGGCGCCGCTCGAAAACGACCACCTCCCCCGGCTGGGGGTTCAGATGCTGGTTCGTCTTAAGCGCTTCCTGGATGTTGGGGCTCGTGTAACCCGCCTGGTCCAGCGCGGCTCG
>DATCPU010000142.1:0-8396 GCA_036569925.1 Candidatus Dormiibacterota bacterium | reverse complement strand
GTGCGGAGCACGTCGCCCCCGAGCTCGAGCCGTTGCGGACAGCTGCCCAGAACTTGAATGACGTGCGCCTCATCGATTACGACGAGGTCTTCCGCCTGAAGTCCAGGGCGCTCGAGATGATCTTCAGGGTCGCGCCCGACCCACCCCGGCTCGGCCCGTGGGCGCACAGCAAAGGCCAGTCGCTGCGCGACTTCGCCACGTACAACGCCCTATCCGAGGAGCACGGTCCGGCGTGGCGGAGCTGGCCGGCCGAGCTGCGCCACCCACGAGGTGCGGGCGTTGACGCCGAGCGCCGCCGCCTCTCCCGCCGAGTCGCCTTCCACGTCTGGCAGCAGTTCCACCTCGACCGCCAGATGGCACGGGCCGCGCGCGAGATCGGACTCATCACAGACGTGCCCGTCGGCTTCGCCTCCGACGGCTTCGATGCGTGGCGCTGGCAGGACCTGCTCGCACCCGACATGCGCGTCGGCGCGCCGCCGGATGAGTTTTTCACCCAGGGCCAGGACTGGGGCCTCCCTCCATTCGACCCCTGGAAGCTGCGGCGCGCGCACTACGAGCCGTTCGTCGAGGCGATTCGAAGCGCCACCACGCACGCAGCGGGCATTCGGCTCGACCACGTCATGGGCCTGTTCCGCCTTTTCTGGATTCCGACCGGCATGGGCGCCGCCGGCGGCGCGTACGTCCGCTACCCCGCACATGACCTGCTGGCCCTTCTCGCCCAAGAGAGCCGGCGGGCCAAGGCGTTTGTCATCGGCGAGGACCTTGGCCTCGTCGAGCCCGCAGTGCGAAGGCGGTTGCGGCAGCGCGGCGCGCTCTCCTATCGCCTGCTGTGGTTCGAGGGCCCCACGCCCGACCAGTGGCCGAAAAACTCGGTGGCGGCGGTCGGCACGCACGACCTGCCGACGCTGGCGGGCACCTGGAAGCTGACCGAGCCCGACCAACGCCAGCACCGGCTACGGCAGCGACTCTGGGACATGACTCACGCGCCCGATGACACGCCCCCCATCGAAGTCGCCTCGACCATCTATGGGGCGATGGGCGCGTCACGATCCCGCATCGTGCTGGCCTCGCTGGAAGATGCGCTCAGCGTCGAGGAACGGCCGAACGTGCCGGGCACCACGACAGAGTTTCCGAACTGGCGCCTCGCGCTGCCCCAGTTGCTGGAGGCGATCGAGACCGCCGAAGACCCACTCCGCATCTCGCGCATCTTGCGAGACGGCAGGTTGCGCAAGCGGCCCTAGCAAGCGGCCCTAGTACGATGGATTCGTGATCGCGTCCCGGTCCCGACTCAAAGGCACCGAGCTTGATTACTACCCGCTGACCGCCCTCTCGAAAGCGGGCCTGCCCGACGCCTCTGGCCTGCCGATGACCGTGAAGGTCCTGCTCGAAGGGCTGCTCCGACTCAGCGAGGCCGGCACCACGGACGAGGCGAACGTCAAGAGCCTGGCCGCGTGGCCCAAGCCACCGCCAAACGATTTCGAGCTGCCCTTCCTGCCCGCGAGAGTCCTCATGCAGGACTTCACCGGCGTGCCCGCCGTCGTCGACCTGGCGGCGATGCGCTCCGCGATGCAGCGCGCCGGCAAGGATGCAGGCAAGGTGGACCCCCTGGTCCCAGTCGACCTGGTGATCGACCACTCGGTCCAGGTCGACTCGTTCGGGTTGCGCGACTCCTACACGCGCAACATCGAGCGCGAGATCGAGCGCAACCACGAGCGGTACGCGCTGCTTCGCTGGGCCCAGCAAGCGTTCAACAACTTCTCGCTGGTGCCGCCCGGCATGGGCATCTGCCACCAGGTCAACCTCGAGTACATCGCCAGGGTGGTTCAGGTCCGCGACGTCAAGGGACACAAGGTCGCGATTCCCGACACCCTCATGGGCACCGACTCGCACACCACGATGGTCAACGGGCTCGGCGTGCTGGGTTGGGGCGTCGGCGGCATCGAGGCGGAGGCCGCGATGCTCGGCCAGCCGGCCTACCTGCCGACCCCGATCGTGGTGGGCGTCCGTTTCAGCGGCGCGTTGCCTGCGGGCTCCACGGCGACCGACCTCGTGCTCACCCTCACGGAAATGCTGCGCAAGCACGGAGTGGTCGAAAAGTTCGTCGAGTTCTGCGGCGACGGCCTCTCCAGCCTGTCGGTGCCTGACCGCGCCACGCTCAGCAACATGTGCCCCGAGTACGGCGCCACGTCCGCACTGTTCCCGGTCGATGAGCAGACGCTCCGCTATCTCGATGTCACGGGCCGCAGCCGCGAGCAGATCGAGCTGGTCGAGCGATACACGAAAGAGCAGGGCCTTTTCCGCACTGCCGGCGACAAAACTCCGAAGTTCAGCGAGCTGCTCGAGCTAGATCTCAGCCAGGTCGAGCCAAGCCTTGCAGGGCCGAAGCGCCCTCAGGATCGCGCGCCCCTGCCCAAGGTGTGGGAGAGCTTCACCAGCGCGTTCGGCAACGGGCCGAAGGCCAGCGCCGATTCGCTCGGCCGCCTCGCCGATGAAGGCGGACCGGTCGACGGACGCGCCGCGACCGCGGTGGCCGCAAAGCCCGCGGCCAAGCTCGAGAACGGCTGCGTCGTCATCGCGGCCATCACGAGCTGCACCAATACCTCCAACCCGTCGGTGATGGTGGCCGCGGGATTGCTGGCGAAGAGGGCGGTCGAGCTGGGCCTGGAAGTGAGCCCTTACGTGAAGACGAGCCTGGCGCCAGGTTCGCGTGTGGTCACCGATTACCTCGAGACCGCGGGCCTGATGAAGCCGCTGGAGAAGCTCGGCTTCTTCCTGGTCGGCTATGGATGCACGACGTGCATCGGCAACTCCGGTCCGCTCGCAAGCCCGGAGGTCGAGGCGGCGGTGACGAAGGAAGACCTCAGCGTGGTTGCGGTCCTCTCCGGCAACCGCAACTTCGAGTCCCGCATCCACCCGCTGGTGAAAGCGAGCTACCTCGGCTCCCCACCGCTCGTCGTCGCGTACGCGCTCGCCGGCACCGTCAACATCGACCTCACCAAGGATCCCCTCGGTACGGGCAAAGACGGCAGGCCCGTGATGCTTTCCGAGCTGTGGCCCTCGCAGGCCGAGGTCAACGAGGTCGTGCAGAGGTGCGTACAGCAGGACATGTTCAAGGGCGAGTACTCACGCATCTTCGAAGGCGACGAGCACTGGAAGAAGATGGACGCGCCGACAGGGCCTATCTTCAAGTGGGACGAGAGCTCCACGTACGTGCACGAGCCTCCGTACTTCGAGGACTTCGGACCGGACCCCAAACCACTCACCGACATCGAAGGTGCCAGGGCACTCGCGGTCCTGGGCGATTCGGTGACCACCGACCACATCTCGCCTGCCGGAGCGATCCCCCAGGACAGCCCTGCAGGCAAGTACCTCATCGAGCACGGCGTCGAGCGCAGGGACTTCAACAGCTTTGGCGCGCGCCGCGGCAACCACGAGGTGATGGTGCGCGGGACTTTCGGCAACATCAGGCTGCGCAACAAGCTCGTCGAGCGCGAGGGCTACTGGACGAAACACCTGCCCGACGGCAAAGAGGCGACGATCTTCGACGCCTCGCAGCAGTATCGAAAGGAAGGCGTGCCACTGGTCGTGATCGCGGGCAAGGAATACGGCTCAGGCTCGTCGCGGGACTGGGCGGCCAAAGGCCCGCTGCTGCAAGGCGTGCGTGCGGTGATTGCGGAGAGCCTGGAGAGGATCCATCGGTCCAACCTGGTGGGTATGGGGATCCTGCCCCTCGAGTTTGCGCACGGGGAGAACCTCCAGGCGCTCGGCTTGACCGGCAAGGAGCGCTTCACGATCCGCGGCCTCGAAGGGCTCAAGCCGGGTCAGACGGTGGAGGTCGAGGCGGAGTCAGACGACGGCAAGAAGACGGTCTTCAAGACCCACTCGCGTGTCGACAACGACACCGAGGTCGGTTACATGCACAACGGCGGCGTGCTTCCCCTGGTGCTGCGCGAGCTGATCGCGAAGGACTGATGGGCGACCGGACGATCGTCACGCGACAGCATGCGGCGGCCGCG
This sequence comes from Candidatus Dormiibacterota bacterium, assembly GCA_036569925.1. Lineage (GTDB taxonomy): Bacteria > Chloroflexota > Dormibacteria > Dormibacterales > Dormibacteraceae > Palsa-872. The sequence goes on along the minus strand of DATCPU010000142.1, from coordinate 4,380 downwards.
CTTGGGGCGTTTGCGCTCGGAGCCCTGGCTGTGGGTGCGCTGGCCATCGGCGCGGTTGCGATCGGGCGGCTCGCCGTCGGCAAGGCGCGGATCAAACAATTGGAGATCGACGAGCTCGTGGTTCATAAGCTGACCCTGCCCGACCAGATCCCGGAACCGAAGCCCTAGGAACAAATCGCGCCAAAATACATAGCGTGTAAGTGCGCCATTCTGTTGTATATGTGCAATAATTCGCCGTATGGCTCCTCCGATCCAGAATAGGATTGCGGTGCTTCGCACCGAGCGAGACCTGTCCAGGCAGCAGCTGGCCGACGCCCTGGGGATCAACTACCAGACGATCGGCTACCTCGAGCGCGGGGACTACAACCCAAGCCTCGAGCTCGCGTTCCGCATCGCCGAATATTTCAGCCTACCGCTCGAGGCCGTCTTCTCCCGCCAGCCGTTCGCGCCGATGAGCAGCCAGCTTTATAGGAAGGAGGAGTCGGCATGATCGATGACTTCGACAAGCTTTCAGTGACAGAGCTGAGGTTGCGAGGCATGACGTCGGACAAGATCCTCGCCGAGCAGAAGCGCCGTGGCATGACCAAGCAACAGATAAACGAGGCCTGGTTTCCCAAGGCACCGATCTCCAACCGGATCGGGAGCCGCCGCCACCGGAGGCGGCTGGTGCTCGCGACATACACCGCCTGGCTCGTGGTCGCCGCGCTTCTGCTGGTGACCACTGACATCTATCCACAGTCACTCCTGGCATATGAGGTCTTTCCTGTTCTTCTCGTCGCCAACGCTGCCGTGCTCGGCGTCTGGTTCTTTCGAAAGACCTACATCAGTCGCGAAGTTCTCTCATCGGATGCGGGGCTCGACGAGCGCCTCGTACAGAACAGGAACTTTGCTTTCCGCAGAGCCTTCCAGATCTTCGCCCTGACCGTCCTGGTGGCGTGGCCGGTGTCGATCGGGGTCATGGCCCTTCAGCCAGGCAAGCCCGGCTACAACGCTGCGTACGTGATCTATTTCGCGGTTGCCCTGTTGGGGACAACGCTGCCGACTGCGATCTGGGCGTGGCGCGAGCCGGATCCGATCGACACGAACTAGCCTGACGAGTTAGCTAGGCGGCCTCTCCTGATCGGATCGGGTAGCGCCTTTCGTGCCCGCATTCGGGACACTCGTACAGGCCGACCACCGTGTCCGGCTGTGAGGAATCCGAGTGCATCGTGCGCAGCTTCATCGGCACCCCCGACTCGTGGCGGTCGCAGTCAGGCGCATCTTCGTGGGTCATGACGTGAGATTACGCGCTGCGTCGTAAAGCTCCTAGTGCCCCCTGCACAAGCCGCAAAGCGGGTTGCTTGTCCTCCGCCCACACACTAAGCTCCACTCATGACCACCCGCAAGGTCCTTCCTGACGCCCTCGCGGAGCCCAAGCCCACGGTGCGGGAAGCCATGCGCTTCCACCCGTTCGCCAGCGCCAAGCTGGTCGCCGGAGCCAACGGTCTGGACCGCCCGATCGAGTGGGTCCGCGCGATGGAGACCCCCGAGGTCCAACCCCGGGCCGGGGACCTCATCTTCACCACCGGGTTTCCCATCAAGGACGACCCGCAGGGCCAGATCCGCCTGATCGCCAAGATTGCCGAATCGGAGGGCGCCGGCCTTGTGGTCCGACCCCACCCCTACATGCGCAAGCTGCCCCCCGAGATGCTCAGCGAGGCCGACCGCCTGAACGTCCCGCTGTTCACGGTGGCGCAGGACGTCCAGATGGTCGACCTCATGGCCCCGCTCCTCGAGCGGATCATCAACGCCGAGCACTGGCGCCTCAAGCGCTCGATGGACATCCACCGCCGCTTCACCGAGCTGGTGCTGGACGGCAAGGGCGTCAAGGAGATCTGCGCCACCCTGGCCGAGCTGCTCGAAAGCGCCGTCGTGATCGAGGACGCCAGCTTCCACCTACTCGCCCATGCCGGGGGCGCGGGCGACCCGCACCGCAAGGAGACCATCCAGCGCCAGGGCACCCCACAGCGAATCCTCTTCGACCCCCAGATCCAGCGCATGCTGCGCGAGGTCGAAGCCAGTCGCGGACCCGTCAAGGTACCCGCCTTCCCCCACGTCGGCATGTCGCGAGAGCGCCTGATCGCCCCGATCTTGGCCGCCAACCAGGTGCTCGGCTACATCTCAGTCCTCGACCACCCGCCTCACAACGAGGAGCTCGCCTTCATGGCCATCGAGCAGGCCGCCCTCGTGCTGGCGCTCGCGGTGGCCAAGGAGCGGGAGCTGTCTGAGGTCGAGGGCCGGGTGCGCGGGGAGTTCCTCGAAGACCTCCTGCACGGCACGTACGGCGAGGAATCGGCGGCCCAGCGCCGAGCCCGCCATCTGGGCTATCCCCTGCACGGCAACCACATAGTGATGGTCGTCGACATCGACGACTTCCGCGGCTACATCGGCTCGCGACAGATCTCGGAGGACGCCATCCAGGCGCTCAAGCGCGAGTTCCTGCGGCGCGTCACCGGGGTGGTACGTGCCAGCTACGCCCGGGCGCTCGTGCAAGGTCGGTCGGACAGCGTGGCTGCCCTCCTGCCGGTCGGCACCGAGCCAGGAGACTACCAGGCGCGCGGCCATGCCCTGGGTCTGCAGATCCGGCAGAACATCGCTGACTGGAAGCCTGGCTTCACCATCTCGGTCGGCTTCAGCGGTCCGGCCGAGGCGCCCGCGGGCCTGGCGGCCGCGCAGCGCGAGGTGATCTCAGTGATGGACTCCCTGGCGCGATTCAAGCGATGGGGCCAGGTCGTTGCCGTGCCCGAGCTCGGCCTCACGGGATTGCTGGCCGCGGTCACCGACGAGCGCCTCGTCGACTACATCCGCAGGCACCTGGGCCCGCTCATCGAGCACGACACGGCCCGCAAGGGCAGCCTCGTCCCCACACTGCGCGCGTACCTGGAGACCGGTGAGCAGCAGGAGGCGGCCAAGCGGCTTCGCGTCCACCCGAACACGCTGCGCTACCGCCTGGACCGCATCAGGGAGATCAGCGGTGTCGATCTCGAGGACCCGGAGACACGCCTGAACATGGCAGTGGCGCTGCGCGTGCAGGCGCTGCTCGGGTCCTGAACGATGTGGCGCTCCACTAACGATTCCGGCAAGGATTTGTCCCCAGCTCACTAGGCCGCCGCGCCGTTTACCGGTAAGTTCACACCAGTGCCCCCAGCGCTTCGCCGATCACGCCTCGCCTGGCCGGGGGACCTACCCGCGGCCCGGGCTGCTTGTGGAATGGGCTTTGTCGCCACCCCTGAGCTGGGCCATGAAGCCGTCGCGCTTGGCGCCCATGCCCTCGCCCGCCTAGCCCATCGCGGCGGTCTCGACGCCGACGGCAAAAGCGGAGATGGCGCGGGCCTTCTGATCCAGGTACCGCGGCGCCTGCTTGGCGGCGATGTGGCAGTGGCCGTCCTGTTCGAGTGGGACAAGCGCGCACGGAGAATCGTTGCCGAGGCGGTTGCCACCGCCGGTCTCGAGCTGGTGTCGTGGCGCGCCGTCCCCGTCGATCCGCACAGCCTGGGGGAGCGAGCGCTGGGCACCCGACCCACCATCTGGCACGGCCTCATCGCCAGGCCCGACCTACACCCCGACGAGTGGGAGCGCCGCCTTTACCTGGTGCGCCGCCGGGCCGAGGCGCGAGCCGGCGAAGAGGGAGTGTCGATGTACCTGCCGTCGTGCTCGAGCCGGACGGTCGTCTACAAGGGCTTGATGGCGGGCACCCGGCTCGCAGATTTCTACCTGGACCTGCGCGACCCCGACACCGAAAGCAAGCTGTCGGTTTTCCACCAGCGCTACTCGACCAACACGATGCCCGACTGGCGCCTGGCGCAGCCGTTCCGGATGCTGGCGCACAACGGCGAGATCAACACGGTCACCGGAAACCGCGCCTGGATGCGGGCTCGCGAAGCCGAGCTCGAACCGGAGCTGCGCCAGGTTGTGTGGCCCGAAGGCTCCGACTCAGCATCGCTCGACAACGTGCTCGAGCTGTTGGTGCGCAGGGGCTGGGAGGTTTCCGAGGCCCTGATGAGCCTTGTCCCCGATGCGTGGGAGGGCCGCGGCGACCTCGCGGCGACGGTTCGCGACTTCTATCGATATCAGTCGATCCGCTTCGAGCCATGGGATGGCCCCGCTGCGCTCGCGTTCAGCGATGGCATGGTCGTCGGCGCGGCGCTCGACCGCAACGGCCTGCGGCCACTGCGATGGCAGCGCACCAGGCAGGGCCTTGTCGCCGCGGCCTCTGAGGCGGGGGTCGTGACGATGGCGCCGGGCGATGTCGTCGAGCGTGGGCGCCAGGGACGGCCGGGTGATGCCGGCGCCGGAGCTCGAGCTCGGCGCCGCCTTCGGGCTCGAGCGTGTCGCGTCGCG
>DATCPU010000141.1:0-12202 GCA_036569925.1 Candidatus Dormiibacterota bacterium | reverse complement strand
GTGCCACAGGGGCCGGGGCTGGGTGTGAATGTGGACACGGAGTTCTTGAAGGTGATCACTCACTCGCAGGAGACCGTCACGCCCAAGAAGGCCGCGGTTTAAAGACCTTAGGAACGAGCAGGCTTCAACGGAGCGCGGGCTACGGGGTTTCGCCGGCGGCTTAAGGCCCCGGATTGCCCACCAGGTCGGTCATCGCGCTTGAATCGGCGGCTCGGCCCAGGCGCGCCAGCCCCAGGCGATCCTCGACGGTCGCGAGCAGCGAATAGTGGTTGTACGCGCGGGCGCTGGTGCTCTCGAGGGGGTTCGGCTGGATGGCCAGCGTGAGCACGTGGTTGTCGTTGCCATCACCCTCGTCCCACGTGATCAGCAGCAAGCCATTGTTCTTCCATGCGTCACTGGCGAGGATCAGAGGCACCGTTTGCGAGAGCCAGCGGTCGGCAGCCCCCGTGGAGCAGTCATGACCGTCGTGACACAGTCCCGGGGTTACCCACACGAAGTTGGGGACCAGCGCCCCCATATCGGCCGCGAAGTGGCTGAAGTTGACCACCTGGCTGGGGCAGCTTCCGCCGTAGTACGCGAAAGGGTTGTGCTTGACCGCGTAAGGGTAGGTATCGTCGAAGCACCCGTTGGTCATGCCTTCCATGTATGCGCGCCACAGGATCCCCGCGGCCGTCAGCTGGTCCCCGATGCCGCCGGCGGGCAGGCGGTGATAGCCGTCGTCAGCGATTCCCCACGTGTTGCCCGAAGTGAGAGCGAGATAGTTGGGGAGGCTTGGATTGCCGACGTCGTGATAGTCGGTGGCGACCGAGTACTTCTTCCCCAGCGCAGCGGTGTACGAGCCAGTGAGTGCGCGGCCGTAGCTGTGGTTCTCCATGACGATCACGAAGACGTGAGACTGCGAACCGGTGACAGGCGATGGCTCGGGCGAAGGCGATGGGGATGGCGAGTCGATCGGCGAGGGTGACGGCGTGGGGCTGGCGAGTGGGGCTTTGGCCGAGGTATGAGTGCACGCGGCAAAAAGACAGATGGACAACATCAGGGCAGCAACCCTCGGGGCCCTCACGTGACTAGACCTTACGATCGCATGCTGTGAAATTGCTTGGGGGTCCATGGGACCTGTCTGTGAACCTCCAACACGGCGGCCGGATCACTTCGCTTCGACTGGATGGGCTCGAGGTTCTCGACCAGGGCATCGGCGTCGACGAACCGTCCCGTGACAATTTCGTCCAGGCCGGCGCATGGGGATGGGACGAGATGGTGCCCACCATCGACCAGGGCTGGTATCCGGGGCCGGGCGCTTGGGCCGGCATCGAGCTGCCGGACCACGGCGAGGCGTGGCGTCTGCCCTGGTCGCTGCTGGCCGAAACGGCGTCGAGCGCGACCATGGAGTGCTCGGGGGTGGTGCTGCCGTGGCGATTGGAGCGTCGGATCGAGCTGATTGCTCGGGCTGTCCGCGTCGAGTACACCTATAGAAATTCCGGTCAGCACCCGATGTACGCGTACTGGTGCTCGCACATCCTGTTTCGCTACGAGGCGGGGATGCTGGTCAATGGCGTCGACGGCTTTGAGCATCCGCACGCAGGCACCAGCTCCAAGCTGCACCTCCCACGCGGTTCGACATCAAACGCCAGGCTCGCGTGGCCAAACGGATCGGCGATCGAGATCGCGTGGGATTCAGCGATCACACCCTGGGTTGGCGTGTGGGCCTGCAACGGGGACCTTGGCGGTTACCACCAGATCGCCATCGAGCCCGCGACGGGTGGCAATGACCATCCTGATCCGGCTGCAGCGCCACCGCTGCTCGAACCGGGGGATCGGCTGGATTGGTGGCTGGAGATTCGCGACAGCCGCTAGAGATTCACGGCTGCGGCAATTCGGAACCTAAACTGAGGCCCGATGGCCAAGCTTCTTGGGCTGCGGTGTCGCGAATGCGGAGCGGAATACGAGCTCCAGGCCACGCATGTCTGCGAGATGTGCTTCGGTCCGCTCGATGTGGTGTTCGATTACGCCGCGCTCAAGAAAGTCGTGACCCGAAAGCGCATCGAGGACGGCCCGCCTTCGATGTGGCGATATCGCGACCTCCTCCCGATCGAGGACTCGATCTCGATCGTCAGCCTCGGCGAGGGTTTCACGCCTTTGATCAAAGCCGACCGGTTGGGCGCCGAGCTCGGTCTGCGGAACCTTTACCTGAAGAACGACAGCATGAACCCGACCAACTCGTTCAAGGATCGGGTGGTCTCGGTTGCGATCAGCTGGGCGCGCGCTCATGGATTCGAGACAATCGCGTGCGCCTCGACTGGGAATCTGGCCAACTCCGTGGCCGCCTATTCGGCGCGCGCCGGGCTCGAGTGCTTCGTCTTTATCCCCGTCGACCTGGAGCCGGCGAAGATCGTCAGCATCAGCGTCTTCGACCCCAACGTGGTTGCGGTCCGCGGCAACTACGACGAGGTGAACCGGCTGTGCAGCCAGCTCGTGGAGTCGACCCCGTGGGCTTTCTGCAACATCAACATCAGGCCCTTCTACGCCGAGGGATCGAAGACCGTCACCTTCGAGACCGTCGAGCAGCTCGGCTGGAGGCTGCCGGACGAGATCATCATTCCGATCGCCAGCGGCTGCCAGTTCGTGCGGCATCGCCAAGCCGTGCGGGAGCTGATGGATTTCGGCCTGGTGCGCGAGGACAAGGTGCCTGCATTCACGGGTGCGCAGGCGCTGGGTTGCTCACCGGTCTACAACGCCTTCAACTCCGACACGCCAGAGCGGGTGCTGCCGGTGAAGCCCAACACCATCGCGCGCTCGATCGCCATTGGGAATCCATCGGACGGCATGTATGTCAACCGGATTGCGATAGAAACGGGCGGCGTGGTGGAGGCGGTGACCGAGGACGAGATTGTCGAGGCGATGCGGCTCCTCGCCAGAACCGAGGGCATCTTCACCGAGACCGCCGGTGGCGTGACCATCGGCGTGCTTGCGAAGCTGGCCCGGGCGGGGCGCTGGAAAGGGGATGAAACGATAGTTGCCTACGTCACCGGCCATGGCCTCAAGACCGCCGATGTGCTTGCCTCCGTCGACGGTCACGCGAAACGAGTGGAAATAGAACCGACCCTAAAATCGTTTCGTGAGAAGGTGAATATTTAGAAAATGCCGCAATTTCGAATCCCAGGCCCGCTGCGCAGGCTTTCCGAAGGTCAGATCACCGTGGCGGTCGAGGCGAGCGATCTCGAATCGGCGATCGAGGCGCTGGACGCCCGTTACCCGGGTTTCCGCGACCGGCTGCTGGACGACAAGGGCGAGCTGAGGCAGTTCGTGAACGTCTACCTGAACGACGAGGACGTGCGCCTGGGGCCAGGCCTCAAGGCCAAGGTCAGCGAAAAGGATGAGATCTCGATTGTGCCGGCGGTAGCCGGGGGGTCGGTTCAGCTTTAGACTCTCGGCGATGGGTGGTCGGCGCCGGCTCAAGCTGATATTCGGACCCGACATGGTCAAGGAGCCCGTCATCTATCAGATGGGCAAGCAGTTCGACATCGTCACCAACATTCGGCGCGCTGACGTGACGCGCGACCAGGGCTGGGTTCTCCTCGAGATCACGGGCGAGGCCGAGGAGCTGGATCGCGGCGTCGAGTACCTGGAGTCGCGGGGGGTCAAGGTCGAACCGGCCGAAGGCGACCTCGTCGAGTAGGTGCCTGGTATCGCTTAGCTAAGCCGAGGCTACGATTGCCGCCGGCATGGAGCGCACAGTTGACGTCGCGATCATCGGCGCGGGCCAGGCTGGTCTCGCCACCAGCTGGTTCCTGAAGCACGCGAACGTCGACCACATCGTGATCGACGCCGGCCGGGTCGCCGAGACGTGGCGCTCGCGGCGCTGGGATTCTTTCCAGCTCATCACCCCGAACTGGGCCATCGGGCTACCCGGAATCACTTACACCGGGAACGAGCCGGACGGCTACATGTCGCGCGACGAGCTGGTCGCCTTCTTCGAATCGTGGGCTGCGTCTTTCAATCCTCCAATGCAGGGCAGCACTCACGTCACGCAGCTCGCGGCAGGCCCCGACGGCGGCTTTGTCTTGACGGTGAGTGACGGACAGATCAGTGCGCGCAAGGTGGTGGTCGCTTCGGGGGGATACCAGAAGGCGCACCAGCCGGCCGGCGCCGAGTCCCTCCCAGGGTCGCTTCACCAGGTGCTGTCCGAGGACTACCGGAACCCCGAGGCGCTGCCGCCTGGAAATGTCCTGATTGTGGGCAGCGGTCAGACCGGATGCCAGCTGGCGGACGAGCTGCACCAGGCGGGCAGGGGGGTGTTACTCGCCTGCGGTCGATGCCCCTGGGTGCCTCGCCGGGTTGGCGGTCGAGACATTGTCTGGTGGTTCCGAGAGTCCGGCTTCTTCGATCGCACTCCGGACCAGCTCGCATCGCCTGCAGCGCGCCTGGTCGGCAACCCCCAGACCACAGGCCACGAAGGAGGCCACGACCTCAACTTCCGTACCCTCCATGCCGCGGGGATCGAGTTGCTCGGTCGATTCAGGGGAGCGGATGGTTCGACACTCCAGTTCGCCGACGACCTATCTGACAGCGTTGACTTCGGCGATGCCCGATGGGCGGACATCAGGGGCTGGATCGACCGCTGCTGTACCGCGACCGGGACACCAAATCCCGATTACGACGTTCCGCCACCAATGAGGATCAAGACTCGCACCAAGGTCGACGTGGTCCGCGACGGCATCGGAACTGTCATCTGGACCAGCGGCTACAGGCCCAATTACGACTGGGTGAAGTTTCCTGTGTTCGATGACATGGGCTTTCCTGTGCAGGTCGACGGGCGCACAAGAGTGCCGGGGCTTTACTTTGTAGGTGTGCACTGGATGAGAAAGAACAAGTCGGCCATCCTCTATGGCGTCGGAGAGGATGCGGAGATCGTCGCGCGGCACATCGTGGAGAACCGAGCGTGAGGATCGCTGTCGCCATGTCCGGCGGCGTTGACTCTTCGGTCGCGGCCGCCTTGCTCCAGGCTCAGGGCCATGACGTTGTCGGCATCACCCTGCAGCAGTGGCCTCGAGGCAATTACGAGGAGAGCAAGGGCAACGGCGGCTGCTGCTCGCTGAATGCGGTCGAGGACGCGCGGCGGGTCGCTTCATTGCTCGGCATTCCTTATTACTGTTGGAATCTCGAGAAGGAATTCGGCGAGCGAGTGATCGAGCCTTTTCACCGCGACTACCTCGAGGGACGAACGCCGAACCCATGTATTCGCTGCAACGCTTTCGTTCGCTTCGACCTCATGCTCGCGCGGGTCGTCGCGCTCGGCTTCGACAAGCTGGCGACCGGGCACTACGCGAGGATCGTCGACGGCGCCGCCGGGCCCGAGCTCCATACGGCCGTGGACCCGGCCAAGGACCAGTCCTACATGCTCTATCACCTCGACCGCGATCGCCTTGCCCGGATCGTCTTCCCGCTTGGCGGCATGCACAAGCGCGAGGTGCGTGAACACGCGCGGGAGTTCGGTCTTCCAGTCGCCAATAAGGCAGAGAGCCAAGAGATCTGCTTCGTCCCACGCGGCGAGACTGCTCGCTATCTCAGCGAGCGCTTGCCCGTACAGGCCGGCGCCATCGTCGATTCATCCGGCCGCGAGCTCGGAACGCATCGCGGCACGGCCGTCTACACGGTCGGGCAGCGCAGCGGATTCGGAGATCTGCGAGAGACCGGTCCCTGGTACGTGCTGAAGATCGACGCGCCGGCGAACCGGCTCGTGGTCGGGCGGCGCGAGGAGCTGGAGACGCGAGAGGTTGACCTTCGAGACGTGAGCTTCATCAATGGCCTGGCTCACGAACCGATCGAATGCGAGGCGCGCCTTCGCTACCACGCGGCACCGATCGCAGCAGTATTCGAGGGCAGCCGGCTGTCGCTGAAGGAGCCCTTTTTAGGCGCGGCTCCCGGGCAGGCAGCGGTCATGTATTCAGGGAGTCGCGTGCTGGGCGGAGGGATCATCGCCGCAGCCGGGGCTTAGCCCGATTGGTTGAAACCGAGCGATTGACAGTGCGGTTGCCTCAAGCCGGGGACGTCCCCGAGATCGTCCGCTTTTACGGTCACAATCGCGAACACCTTCAACCTTTCTCGCCGACGTTCGCGCCCGATTTCCTGGACGAGGCGATGTGGCACGAACAGGTGCGCACTCGAACGCGCGAGCACGCGGCGGGCGAATCATTTCGCGCATTTCTGTTTGTCCGTTCCGCACCCCACCAGATCGTCGGCAACCTCAACCTGACCCAGGTGCACCGCGGCGCGCTCCAATCGTGCGTGCTCGGCTACAACCTGGCACTTGACGAGCAGGGCAAGGGCTACATGACCGAGGCGGTGAGCGGCGCCGTCGCGTTTGCTTTCGAGAGATGGCGGCTGCACAGGGTCAGCGCCAGCCACATGCCGCGCAACACACGGAGCGCAGCTGTCCTGCAGCGCTGCGGCTTCCAGGTCGAAGGTCTCGCGCCCGCGTACCTGCTGATAAACGGAAAGTGGGAGGACCACGTCCTGACCGCGATCGTGAATGACTCCTTTACTGTGTTCGACCCCTGAGCGTGCCCGCGACCACCGATCTTGCAATCGGCGCGCTGCGCTGGGTTGAAGACGCCGGCCTGATCTATGTGATCGGCGTCTTCGTGGTGAGGCGGTTGGCGAGGAACTCGCCGCGCATCGCCTGGGCGCAGCCGAACATGCACAGGGGCCTGGCGCTCGCGCTGGTCGGAGGGCTTGGCGTGGTCCTGGGCGAGGCTTTTGCCGCCGGGCATTCGTTGTCGGGCGCGTTTGCCTTCGTCACGGGGAGTCCGGGCGGCTGGCTGCGAATCGCGCGGGTTGCCCTCGAGGCCGCGGCACTGTACATGTGCCTGAGGGGACGTCCGCTGGTCGCGCCGCTGACCTTGTTCGCTGCCGCATCGCTTGCGTTCGCCGGCCACGCCGCGCAGTCGGACTTCCCGGCGGGTGCGATATTCGCCGACGCCCTGCACGTTCTTTCCGCCGGTGTGTGGGCAGGCGGCATTCTCGCCCTGGCTATGCTCCGGCCGCCGGGCGGCTGGACAGGGGAAGAGGGGAGAGCGCTGCTCGTCCGGTTTGGGCCCGTCGCCCTCGTTGCGTTCGCCATCACGGCGTTGACCGGAATCCTGGACGCAACCGGCGAGCTTCGCGATCTCTCAGACCTTTGGACGACCTCTTATGGGCTGGTCCTCAGCGCCAAGTCGGTCGGCGTGCTGGCGATGCTTGTGTTGTCACTGCTCGCATGGCGCCGGGCCGTCGCGATGGTGCGCTTCGAGGCCGGCATCGCCCTTGTCGTCCTGGGCGCCACAGCGCTCCTGGCCGCATATCCGCTGCCGCCGGTCCAGGCGCCATGACAGGGGCCTAGAATCGCGGAATGCCCGCGGTCCGCGAGGTCATGAGCACCACCCTCCACACGGTGAGCCCTTCGACCACCGTGGGTGAGGCAGTCGCGCTCATGGCACAGCACCGCATTGGCTCGACTGTCGTCATGGACGGCCACAGCCTGGAGGGCATCTTCACCGAGCGCGACACGGTGCGGGCGATCTCGCAGTCCCACGACGCGCCGGGCCACGAGGTCTCGTCATGGATGACCCGGAACCCGATGACCGTCGGCCCGGACGAGGATGTCGAGGCGGCACTCCAGACAATGCTCGACCACGGGTTCCGCCACCTGCCGGTGGTGGAGAAGGGCGAGGTCATCGGCATCGTCTCGATCAGGGATCTCGCCGGGTAAGACTTTCCCGGAGAAGGGCAAGACTCACAGGCTCGGATCGTTCTACAAGCGTGTTTCGTCGGGGGCGCCTCATCAAGGCGACGGCGAGCGCGTTGGGGGTCGATCAGCATCCGTCCTGGGCCTACGGGCAGGGGGTGGCACCAGAGCGGGCGCCGGTTGCGCCGAAGGCGACGCTTCTTCGCTATGACTCGCCGCCTTGGCTCATCGAACAGGAGCTGAGGAAGCACCATCGCGAGCGCTCCCACGCCGCTTCCCCGCTGCGTGGCGTGTCCACCGAGGAGGTTCTGGCAGCCCTGGTGGACGCATTCAGCCCCGCGGAGCTGGACTGGGACCTGGTCGGGGTTGCTTTCGTGCAGCCAACCCCGGACCCGACGGTGCCGGTGGACTCACCGATTGAGCTGATGGCGGCAGCGCCCTGGGCGGTGGAGGCGGAGTCGACGCAGAAGGTGCCAAGTGTCCACGGCCCATTTTTTAGTTCCAGGCGGCCCGCTCGATGGGGACGCGAGCACGACCAGATAGTGGCCGCCGTGCGCGAGCTGGCCTGGGAGGGTTACTTCGCGCTGGTCGGTGACATCTTCAGGCGCGAGGGCTACGAGGTGTTCGGCGGCGAGGGGCCCGATGGCGACGTCATCGACATGGAGGCCGTCCGCGGCGGCGAGCGGGTGCTCGTCAACTGCCAGCTGCGTGGGCTGGACCCGATCGGGGTCGAGCCGCTCAACGAGATGTTGCTCGTGGCCCAGCGCAACGAGGCGGGCGTGGCCATCGTGTCAGACGGCGACTTCGCGCCCGAAGCGTGGTCCTTCGCCGGCGAGCAGGGGATCGCCATCATCGACAGTGAGATCCTCACCGGCCTGGTGCTCGAGCTGACGCTCGGCAATGCTTTGAGCACCAATTTGAGGAAGAGGGCAAAGCGGCTGATATCGCTGTTGCAACCGGCGTCTAGAAAGTCGGATGGGCCTCACTGATCGCTCCTTAGGCCTCTCCTCAAGGGGAGAGGGAGCTGGTGCTTACTCGGTAAACTGATGCGTTCCCGCCCCACACGTATTCAACGCGCCCAGAAAGAGACGCGAGGAGTTTGAGCGAAACTTGGGCCTGCTCGCACTACGGCGCTATCTGCCGTACCTGCGTCCTTACATCGGACTCGTCATCGTCTTCGGCATCGCCCAGCTGGGCAGCCTTGCCGCGTCGGCTGCGATCCCGAAGGTCATCGAGGGCATCATCGACGGGCCGATAACCCACCACCAGCTCAGCGGGATGCCGCCGTTGGCGGGCCTGCTCATCGCCATCGCTGCCGCCGAGTTCATCTTCATCTTTCTGCGGCGCAACTACTCGGGTGTCGCCTCCCTCCGGATGGAAACCGACCTGCGCAACGACTTCTATGCGCATCTGCAAAACCTGCAGGTCGCCTTTCATGACAACTGGCAGTCGGGCCAGCTGCTGTCGCGAGCCATCGCGGACATCGCCACTGTTCGCCGTTTCGTGAGCTTCGGCTTGATCTGGTTCCTGCAGACGATAGTGACGTTCGCAGTGGTCTTCGTCCTCATGCTCAGCCTGGATTGGCAGCTCGCGCTTGTTGTCGTGGCCTGCATGCTGCCGATCGCTTACTTCAGCAATCGATTCCACGACAAGTACAAAGCGATAGCTCGCCGACTTCAGGACCAGCAGGGCGACCTGACCACGGTGATCGAGGAAATGGCCACCGGCGTGAGGATCATCAAAGCCTTCGGTCGCATGCCGTTGATGCAGAAGCGCTTTGAGGACCAGGCCCTCCTGGTCAAGACGACGAGCCTCACCGGCATCGAGGCACGGGCGCGTCTGTGGACCCAGCTCAACTTCCTGCCCAACCTGTCGTTGGTGGCGGTCCTCCTACTGGGCGGCATCAACGTCGTCCAGGGCCGGCTCACGATTGGCGGCCTGGTTGCCTTCATGAGCTACGTGTTCATGCTCACATGGCCGATGGATGCCATCGGCTGGGTGCTGTCGATGAGCGAGGAGTGCCAGACCGCATCCGAGCGCCTCAACGAGGTCCTCGATTCGCGTCCTGAGATCGCCGATCGCGCCGGCGCGCGTGCTTTGGACGCCTGCCGCGGCCGTATCGAGCTCCGGGGAGTCGGCTTCAAGTATCCGAAGTCGGATGACTGGGTGCTCCGCAATGTGAATCTCGTCATCGAGCCAGGGGAGACGGTTGGACTGGTCGGGCGCACCGGGAGCGGCAAGACCAGCCTCGCCTACCTGCTACCGCGCCTGTACGACATCGCCGAGGGCCAGGTGCTGCTGGACGGGATCGATGTGCGTGACCTCGAGCTCCGGTCGCTGCGCTCCCACATCGGCGTTGCGTTCGAGGATCCGATCCTTTTCTCCGCCTCGGTCCACGAGAACCTGGTGATGGGCCGGCCCGTGGTCTCGGACGAGGAGCTCAAGCGCGCCATCGACGTTGCGCAGGCTGGCTTCATCTGGGATCTGCCGTGGGGGCTCGAGACACGAGTCGGCGAGCAGGGCTACACGCTGTCGGGGGGCCAGCGCCAGCGGCTAGCGCTGGCGAGGGCAGTGCTCGGACGGCCGGAGGTGCTCGTGCTCGACGATCCTCTCTCCTCGGTTGACGTCCACACGGAAGCGTTGATCGAAGCGTCGCTGGCCACGGTCCTCGAAGGCGTGACCGCGCTGCTGGTCGTGCACAGGCCCTCGACCCTCGCGCTCGCCGATCGCGTGGCGTTGCTCGATGGCGGCACCATCGTGGCTACCGGCACCCACACCGAGCTGATGCGCTCTAACGATCTGTATCGAGCGCTCCTGTCGCAGGAGTACGAGATGGAACCCGCGGTGGCCGGCTCATGAGCGTTATCGCACCCGCAGACAAATGGCGCGGGGTTGCATCGGAGGAAGTGGATGAGTTTTCGGCGACAGTCGCCGGTTTGCTGCGGAAGCGCAGCCGTGCCCTGCTCGCCACGCTCGCGCGACCGTACAAAAGCGAGATCGCACTGGCCGGCTTCCTGATCCTCCTGCGTTCCGCTGCTTTTCTCGCAATCCCTTATCTGGTCGGCCTCGGCATCGATCGCGGGATCCTCGCGGGCAAGAATGGCAACCTCGAGACGCTCGTCCTCATCGTTGCCGCCCTGCTGGGCGCGCTGACGTTCAACGCCCTCGCCAACTACGCCTTCATGAGGCTTTCAGGGCGCGTTGGGGCCGACATCCTCTTCGACCTGCGCAGGTTGCTCTTCAGCCACGTGCAGGAGCTGTCGCTCTCCTTCTTCGAGCGCTACACCTCAGGGCGCATCATCTCGAGACTCACGTCCGACATCGACACGCTCAACGAGCTGCTCGCCACGGGCCTGACGTCCGTCCTCACCTCGGTGATCTCAGTCGTCGGGATAACTGTGATCCTGCTTCACCTCGACGCTCGCCTTGGCGTCGTGACCCTCGTGGTGATGCCGTTGGTGTTGGGCTTGACGGCCTGGTTCCGGCACAACTCGGCCCGCTCGTATCGAGCGGTTCGGCGGGCGATCGTCCTGGTGATCGTTCACTACGTCGAATCGCTGGGCGGCATTCGCGCCGTCCACGCGTTTCGCCGCGAGCCGCGCAACCAGGAGATCTTCGAGGACGTCAACGGCCGCTACCGCGACGCCAATGTCTGGTCGAACCGTCTCGCGTCGACGTTCGGGCCAGGCATCATCCTGCTGGGCCGGCTGACCACGATGTCGGTGCTCGTGTTCGGCGGCTTCCTGGTCGTGCAGGGCCAGCTGACGTTGGGTGTGCTCACGGCCTTCGTCCTTTATCTGAGGCAGTTCTTCGAGCCGATGCAGGACCTGTCGCAGTTCTACAACACATTTCAGGCGGCCGGCGCGGCGCTCGAGAAGCTGGCTGGGGTCATGGAGGAGACGGCCACCGTTCCCGAGCCGCGCGCACCGGTGCGGCTGGGCGACGTGAAAGGCGCTGTCGGTTTCGACGGCGTCACTTTTGCCTATCGCGACAAGGACGTCCTGCACGATATCGAGTTGCAGATCCCCGCGGGCCAGATCATCGCGCTGGTCGGAGAGACAGGCGCGGGGAAGACCACCATGGCGCGGCTAATCGCGCGCTTTTATGACCCCAGCGTGGGCCGGCTGACCCTGGACGGGGTCGATCTGCGGTCGATCGCCACGGCTGACTTGAGAAGGGCCGTGGCCGTTGTCACCCAGGAGAGCTTTCTGTTCTCGGGCACGGTCGGGGACAACCTGTTGTTCGGGAGGCCCGAGGCGACCAGGGAGGAGATGGTTGCGGCCGCGCGGGCGATCGGGGCCGACGAGTTCATCTCTGCGCTCCCCAACGGTTACGAGACGGATGTGCGGAGGCGTGGGGTGCGGCTGTCGTCCGGGCAGCGGCAGCTGGTCGCGTTTGCGCGGGCATTCCTGGCCGATCCGCGCGTGCTGATCCTCGATGAGGCGACGTCGTCGCTCGATCTGCCGTCGGAGAGGCTGG
>DATCPU010000140.1:0-3019 GCA_036569925.1 Candidatus Dormiibacterota bacterium | reverse complement strand
ACCACAGCTTCGACAACCTCTATGGCGGATGGGAGGGGGTCAACGGCCGTGCGAACGCCACCAACTCGACGCAGATCAGCCAGGCCGGTACGCCATACGCGTGCCTGCTCCAGAACGATGTCAACCTCACTTCGCCGCCGTTGGCCGCCGACTGTGCCGCCGCGACGACCACCACTCCGGCCATGCACTTCACCAACCAGCCGTTCAGCATCGAGGCGTACATTCCAGCCAGCGCGCAGACGTGCCCACAGCCCGGAGTTTTCGCTGTCCACGGTCTCATGCCGAGCAGCGCCAATCGTCCCGGTGGGTGCACTGAGGACATCGTGCACCGCTTCTACCAGGAGCAGTACCAGCTGAACAATGGTGCCCAAAATCGTTATGTCACAGGCAGCGATGCCGTCGGCCTATCGATGGGTTATTACGACACGATGGCGCTGCCGATCTACGCCTACCTGCACAACCCAGCCCACCCGCACTACGCCATCTCCGACAACTTCTTCCAATCGGCATTCGGAGGTTCGTTCCTGAACCACCAGTGGCTGATCGCAGCGGCGACGCCGACGTATCCGGGCGCGCCGGCCAACCTGTACTCGATCATCGACTCCAACGGGATGCCGAACACCTACCCCACGTACCCGCTGTACAACGCGACCGGTCCGGTGAAGGATGCTCCTCTCACTCAGCTGTGCCCATCCACGGTGCCCGGGCGAGCGTGCGGCGACTACGCGGTCAACACCATCCAGCCATTCCAGCAGCCGCAATCGTCAAGCACGGTCAGGCTGCCCGCGCAGACCGGTGTCACGATAGGGGATGAGCTGAGCGCCGCCGGCGTGAGCTGGGGCTGGTACTCGGGCGGCTGGGCAAACGCCAACGGCGACGTCGGCGCTCCCGGTTGGACCAATGGGACGACACCCGGCACGTGTACAAACTCAGAGTCATTTGCGAATCCGACCTATCCCTATTGCCCGAGCAAGGTCTTCCAGTTCCACCACCAGCCGTTCAACTATTACGCGGCCTACGCGGTGGGCACGCCAGGGCGGACCCATCTGAAGGATGAGGCCGATTTCACAAATCTGCTGGGTGGCTCAGCCAAGACCTGCCAGCTCAACTCGGTCAGCTTCATCAAGCCGATCGGGTTGGAGAACGAGCACCCCGGCTACACGAGCGAGACGACCGGGAGCAACCACCTGGTCGATTTGCTTTCGGCAGTGCAGAACAGCGCGTGTCGCAAAGACACGATGGTCGTGGTCACCTATGACGAGTTCGGCGGTCAGTACGACCATGTGTCGCCTCCCGGTCAGGGCGGCGCTGCAGGGCCGAGCGACCAGTGGGGTCCTGGCACCCGCATCCCGGCTCTGGTCCTCGCACCGCAGCTGCTGGGCACCTTCGTCGTCGACCACACCCAGTACGACACCACCTCGATCCTCGCCACGATCGAGCACCGTTTCGGCGTCGCGCCGCTGAGCTCTCGAGACGCAGCGGTCAACGACCTGGGGAACGTGTTCACTGCGCACGGCCCGAACGCGAGGAGCGGCACCTAGTTAATAGAGGGCGGTAGCGCCTTTACGAGAGGTCGACCAGGCGGCAGGGAATATCTGCTTCCTGGTCGACTATGTATGCGGCGCTGGGCGAATCCCGAATCGCCGAGCAACGGGCCTCGACTAGCAGCCACAATCATTGGCAGCCGGCGTAGCTCAGCTTGGCAGAGCAACGGTCTTTTAAACCGATGGTCCAGGGTTCAAATCCCTGCGCCGGCACCTCTGGTTTTTTTGCCCAGCCAAATCGCGCCTGGCCAGTACCAGCCAAAAGGGCATAAACGGCCGTATCGACCGGATTGAGGACGGCCAAAAGGGCTCGAATGGTCGGGTCGCGTCGCGAACGCGCCCAGGCCGCCCAACTTCGGCCAACGGAAATTGGTCGTTTTGATCTTGCGCAGGTATCCGGACACTCTTGCGTCGTGATGAGCATGGAACCCCGATCCCGCCGTGCGGTCACCGCCACCCGCCAACGAGTCAAAGTGCCGGCGTGGACGCTCGCCTTGGGCATGGCGGCCATCGTGCTGCTGGCGATCCCCATCATTGCCAGGGCGACCGCCGACGCTGTCGACCAGGCCTTCCCGACAACTGTCGTCCCCAGCTCCATCAACAGCACCAAGGTTATGGCCCAGACTTTCACCGCCTCGACTACGGGCCAGATCGACAGGGTCTCACTCACGCTCGAGTCCCACTCCCAGCCCGCTTTTGGCTGGGTGCAGATCCGCACCGTGGCCGCGGATGGCTCGCCGACCGGAGGCACCCAGCAGCCGGCTTCGACCCCGATCCAGTTCACTTATAGCTTCGGCGGCAGCACCTACCACGATTTCGCGATCAGCCCCGCCTTCCCGATCACCGCCGGCGCCCAGTACGCGATCGTCTGGACCAACCGGGTGGGGAGCGCCTTTTGGTGGGGCAGTAACTTCGACGCCTACACCGGCGGCCAGCAGTGGCTCGCCTGCGCCGGCTGTGGCTGGAGCTCCTTTGAATCGAGGGACCTCGCTTTCAAGACCTGGGTCTCCACCACGCCGACCAACCAACCGCCCGTCATCGCCGCCGACCACCCCGCCGTGGCCGTCAACGAGGGCACCCCGGCCGCCAACACCGGCACCTTCTCCGACCCCGACGGCAATGCCGTCGCTCTCACCGCCTCGAGCGGAACCGTCACCAAGAGCGGCACCAGCACTGGGACGTGGTCGTGGTCGGCCGCGGCGTCCGATGAGGCAGCCTCCCAGACAGTCACCATCACCGCCGACGATGGCAATGGGGGAACGTCAACGACCTCGTTCCCGGTCAACGTTGCCGGCGTGGCGCCCATCGCAGCCATCAGCTCTCCTGGATCGACCGCCCCAGAGGGAACCGCCGTCCACCTGGTAGGCAGCGCCACCAGCCCAAGCGCGGCTGACAACGCCGCCGGCTTCACCTACGGCTGGTCCGTGACCAAGAACGGAGCCGCTTATAGAAGCGGGTCAGGCGCCCACTGGGAG
>DATCPU010000139.1:0-3153 GCA_036569925.1 Candidatus Dormiibacterota bacterium | reverse complement strand
CAGCTAGACACGTGCACAGGTGGTCGAGAACCGCCGCCGGCTGAGCTGCCGGTTCGACGATTACGTGGGCTGATACGACGTTCATCCCCGAAGTGATCGTCCAGGCGTGGAGGTCGTGACACTCGATCACCCCTGGTGCTTCGAGGATGTGCGACCGGACGAGGCCGAGGTCGAGGCCTTTCGGCGTCCCCTCCAGGAGGACATCGACCGCGTCGCGGAGCAGGCGCCAGGTGCGCGGGAAGATGAGCACGCCGATGACGATTGAGGCGATGGCGTCCGCTGCGCCGAATCCGGTGAAGACAATGACGACGCCAGCCACGATCACGGCCGCGGAGCCGGCGAAGTCGCTCAGGACCTCGAGGAAGGTACCCCGGGCATTCAGGCTCTGGGCCTGGGCGGAACGCAGGAGCCAGAGCGAGAAGCCGTTACCCGCAAGTCCGATAACGGCGACCCCGATCATCAATCCGGACGCAACCTCGGGCGGTTCGGCGAGGCGTCGGATCGACTCGATCACGATGAACAGGCCGACCCCAAAGAGCAGCAGCGCGTTAACGATCGCGGCGAGGATCTCGAGCCGTTGATAGCCAAAGGTCCGCTCGACGCTCGCGGGCCGCGAGCCGATCCAGATCGCGAGGAGCGCCAGACCGATTCCGGCCACGTCGGTCAGCATGTGGCCGGCGTCGGCGAGGAGGGCGAGGCTGTTGGCGGCAAAGCCGCCCATCCCCTCCACGCCAAAGATTGCGAGGGTCAGCCCGAAGACTGCGAGCAATCGCCTGCGATTCGCTGCGGCGGCGCTATGAACGTGGGGCATCGCCTGCTCTTTTCTTCGTGGAATCCGAAGCCTGTGCCTTGCCGTCCATCGCGATGAGTGTCGCATGACGGGCCGCAGGCGCAGTCGCGACCGAGATCAAGTCAGGGCTTCGCAGCGGCGCCAGTTGTTGATGGTTCGGCCACTGGTCAGCCACGGGGCCGGCGTGAACAACGTGCGCTCGCTCGATGGCCTTTGGTCAGGTCCAATCAGGTCGCGGACTCGAGCCTCGAGATAGCGGCCTCGACAGTCGGCTGCTCCGTGCGGACCGGTCGCCGGACGAGTCCGGCCAGGCTGATCGCTGCACCAGTCCCTGCCAGCAGCCCGCTCACGGAGAGCGCGGCGTGCAGCGCGGCAAGGAACGTGCTTTGGAGCGCCTGATCCGCAGTCGATCCAGGTACTCCACCGGAAGCCAGCAATGCCCCGGCCGCCGCGCCCCCGAGACCGACGAACACCGCGCCGGCGATTGCCACCGACAGCGTCTGGCCGACGACTCGCGTCGTGGCGATCAAGCCGGACGAGGTGCCGCTGTCTTTGGCCGGTACGGCACTCATCACCGCGCTCGTGTTCGGAGCGAGGAACAGGCCCTGGCCGATCCCCGAGATCGCCAGCCAGAGGGCGATCTGTGAGAGCGGCGTGGTGGGGCCGACCAGCGCCAGGAGGCCGAGGCCGGCGGCCGCCAGTCCCAAGCCGAGCGGTCCGAGCCAGAGGGCGCGACCTCGGTCTGACAGCCTCCCGGAGATGGGCGACGCAACGGCCAGGGCCACCGAATACGGCGTCAGCAAGAGTCCGGCGCCGAGGGGCGAGAGGCCACGCAGGTCTTCGAGGTAGAACGGCAGGAGGAATGCCACGGCAAACAGCGCTAGCACGCTGAACAGGAAGCTGGCCAAGGGCAGGCCCAGCCGTCGAGAGGCCAGCTGTCGGAGGTCGACCAGCGGATCGCGCCGGTTGGTCTCGATCCGGACCGCGGCGCCGAGTGCAACGGCCGCCAGCGCCAAGGTCAGGATGAGAGCCGGTGACGTCCAACCCCATTCCGATCCGAAGGACAAGCCGAGGGACAGGCTCGCCAACCCGACCCCGAAGGCAACCGCGCCCGGCAGGTCGAATTGCCGTGCTCGGGTGCCGCCTCCGAACTTGAAGACCCGACGGATGACCAGCAGGCCGATGAGCCCCAGTGGCACGTTGACGAAGAAGATCCAGCGCCACCCCAGGCTCTCGGTGATCAGCCCGCCCAGGGTCGGTCCAGCGGTGACGCCGAGCGACACGATCAGAGTATTTATGCCAAGCGCCTGGCCGCGCTGGGTCGCCGGGAAGGCATCGACGATGAGGGCGAGTGCGGGAGCGAAGATCAAGGCAGCTCCGAGGCCCTGGATGGCCCGCGCCGCGACGAGCAGGACCAGCGTCGGAGCCAATCCCGACATGGCCGAGCCGACGGTGAACAGAACCAGCCCGGCGACCCACACGCGCTCCCGCCCGGCGATGTCGGCCAATCGGCCGAACGACAGCAGCGTTGCGGCGATGACGACGAGGTAGCCGATCACCACCCACTCAACCGGTCCACTGACCGGCGTCCCGAACGCATGGGCGATCGAGGGCAGGGCGATGTTCACGATCGAAGCATCCAGCGTCGTCATGAACGTGCCGACCGAGACGAGCCCGAAGATCGCCCACTTGCTCGAGGCGCCCGTTGGGGCCGCCGTGAGGCGGTCCGCAATCGAGCTTCCGAACGCCTCCGAGGTCATCGCGTGTTCCGAGCCAGGACGACGCCGGCGAGCGCAGGCAAGGACAGTTCCTCTCCCGGATGACCGTGCCGCTCGGCCAGCGCCGTGGTTGCCAGCCCGGTGTCGGCCGAGGGCGAGCGCCCGATCTGGCGGTACGGCAGCGCGACCGCGCTGATGTCGAGATCAGGTGTCGATGCCGCAGCGGCATTGACCAGTGCGCTCGCCGACCGAGTGAGCGGCGTCGAGGCGCTGGACCGGCTGAAGAGGGACAACGCCAGGTCGACGTCCTTGCGCAGGTCGCGCAAGGCGAAGAGCGGCGGAGAATAGCGACTCTCGAGCAGGCCGGCCCGTCGAACCTCAAGAGAGGGCACGACCCGCTCCAGGACCCAGAAGACGTCGTCTCGGTCCAGACCCGAGGCCTCACCTGCGACCTGGAGCTCCCCGGCGGCGGCGATGATGTCAGCGAGCATGCTGTTGGCCACGAGCTTGAGCCGTGCGGCACTGCCCAGCGAGCCAACGTGACGCACGGTCCCGAGCGCGCTCAGCACCGGGCTGGCTGCAGCGACGTCCTCATCGAAGCCACTGACCAGGATCGCGGCCTCGCCGGCTCGGACGGCTGGCGGG
>DATCPU010000138.1:0-1564 GCA_036569925.1 Candidatus Dormiibacterota bacterium | reverse complement strand
GGGCACGCCCGACCCCCGAAACTGAGACGGGCACCTCTCAGGAGGGCGGAGCGAGGGGCCAGAGGTGGACCGGGGCCTGGGGCACAATGAAGGGCGATGAAATCGACCACCCAGGTCGGGATTGTGGGAGCAGGGCCTGCGGGCTTGATGCTCTCCCACTTGCTCCACCTCTCGGGAATCGAGTCGATTGTGCTCGAGTCCCGGAGTCGTGAGTACGTCGAGCATCGCGTCCGGGCTGGCGTCCTCGAGCAGGGCACGGTCGACCTGATGCGTGCCACCGGCCTGGCCAAGCGGCTTGATCGAGAGGCGCTCGTCCATCACGGCATCGAGATCCGTTTCGATGGCGTCGGCCACCGGATCCCGTTAAGCGACCTCACCGGCGGTCGGGCGATCACCGTCTACGGCCAGCAGGAGGTGGTCAAGGACCTGATCCGAGTTCGCCTGGCTGCCGGCGCCGACATCCGCTTCGAGGTTGACGGCGTCGCGCTCGAAGGGATCGAGTCGGCGGCGCCCTTGATCAGGTTCCGGGACGGCAGGGGCGAGCACGAGCTGCGCTGCGACGTGATCGCCGGCTGCGATGGCTTCCACGGCGTTGCCCGGGATTCCATCCGCGCGGGTGTGATCACCGCGTTCCATCACGAATACCCGTTCAGCTGGCTGGGGATCCTGGCGGCGGTCGCGCCGTCGACCGAGGAGCTGATCTACGCCCACCATCCGCGGGGCTTCGCCCTCCACAGCCTGCGCTCGCCGGAGATCAGCCGGCTCTATCTCCAGGTGGACCCCGACGAGTCAATCGACGCCTGGCCCGACGATCGGATCTGGGCCGAGCTGAAGATGCGGCTGGCTCTCGACGGCTGGGGCCTGGCCGCTGGACCGGTGATCGAAAAGGGCATTTCGCCGATGCGCAGCTTCGTCGCCGAGCCCATGCAACATGGTCGGCTCTTCCTCGCCGGCGATGCCGCCCATATCGTGCCTGCCACCGGCGCCAAGGGCCTGAACCTTGCCGTTGCCGACGTCAAGGTGCTGGCGGACGCCCTCACAGCCTGGTACAAGACTGGTGACGGCCATCAGCTGGAGCAATACACCCGGCACTGCCTTCAGCGGGTTTGGCGGGCGCAGGATTTCTCGGCCGCGATGAGCGGGATGCTGCACAACTACCCCGATCACGACCCCTTCACGGCCCGCCGCCAGCTGGCCCAGCTCAATTACCTGGTGAGCTCGGAAGCGGCCCAGCGGAGCCTGGCCGAGAACTATGTGGGCTTGCCTCTGCCAGAGTTCCACTGACCTCCCCGGTCTTCCGCTGAACGGAAGCCTTGCCTTGACACCGCCCGCCGCGCGAAGGCAGAGTCGGACTCGTCCGGGTGACGGCCGGAACGCCAGCCGGTGGACCGGCACTGAAGACCGCCGCGGCGGCCCCAACGACGCGGGGGTACCGCTCGCGAGGAAGGACTCGAGACGATGGCACTCGCCGGCACCGCCACCACGGACCTCCTGGATCCCGGCGCCTGGACGGGCAGGATCTTCATCGACGGCTGGGACTCGAGCAGTGGCGGCGATTACGGCG
>DATCPU010000137.1:0-10084 GCA_036569925.1 Candidatus Dormiibacterota bacterium | reverse complement strand
CCGGCGGGAGCCCGCCTCTCACTCGAGGCCGGCATCGACGCCGAGCGCTCCTGGGTTAGCTTCTGGTCGGGGCTGAAGAGCTGAGCCGGCGTTACTCGGAGAGCTCGACCCGCTCGATCTTCTGCTCGTCTACGGGGCGGTCGGAACCGTCGGTGGCCGTCGCCTCGATCGCGTCGACGATCTCCATCCCCGCGGTGACCTGGCCAAAGACCGTGTGCTTGCCGTCCAGCCAGGGCGCCGCCTCGGTGGTGACGATGAAGAACTGCGAGCCGTTGGTGTTGGGCCCGGCGTTGGCCATTGCCAGCGCACCGCGGACGATCTTGTGCTCGTTGATCTCGTCCTCGAAGGTGTAGCCAGGGCCGCCGCGCCCCGTGCCTTCCGGGCAGCCGCCCTGGATCATGAAGTCCTTGATGACCCGGTGGAAGATCAGGTCGTCGTAGAAGCCGTCGGCAGCGAGCTTGCGGAAGTTCTCGACCGTCTTCGGGGCGTCGGAGTCGTGCAGTTCGAGCACGATCTCCCCGGCATTGGTGTGAAACGTCGCCTGTGACATGGCGCGGACCCTACCGATCAACCCGAAACCCGCACCGTGACCGGGCGGGAAGCTCCCGGGGCGTAGGGCCAGCGCTCCTCGGCCAGCGCGACGGCGCGCAGGCGAATCTTCGCCGTGCCGGTGACGTAGCGGAAGCGGTACCGAGCCCGGAAGCGACCGCTGTGGTCGCTGCGTGTGACGAGAACGGGTCGCCAGAGCCGCGCCTCGTTCTCGTAGTACTGGATCGCGACCAGCTTGCCGCGTCGCGGCAGCGGCGCCCCGCGGGCGCGAACATGGCCCCAGAGCCGCACTGACTGACCCGTATGGAGGCTGTGCGGGGCGGCGCTGAGAGTCGCCGCGCCGCGCACACGCAGGGCCAGGGCCGGACGGCGGGCGGGGTCGAGCCCCGTACCGCCCGGGAAGGCGACCGTGATACGCCGTGAGGGCCCAACCGGAAGCGCAAGCTTGAAGCCACCGTGGGCGCCCGTCTGGACCATCTCGACGTGGACACCAGACAGCGCGCCGCGCGAAGGCCTGGAGACAATGCGCAGCCGCCGGCCCGCCAACCCGGCGCCGTCGGCGTTGAGCAAGCGCCCCGAAAGTGCGGCCCCAGCGCCAAAGGGCACCGTCACGCTCGGGCCATGACGGTGGCGCCAGCGCAGCTTGGCGAAGAGCCTGGTCTTCGCCCCGGGGGCCGAGCGAGATGCCTCCCCACCTCCCGCCGCTGGCCGGCTGGGGCCCACCGGCGGCGGCGTCTTGCGCAGCGCCATCTCGGTTCCGTCGGCGCGTCGCGTCGTCGCTGCGGTGTTGCCGGCCCCGTCCGTGGCATCGGCGCGGAACACGTAGGTGCCGGGTTCGAGGCCGTCCGGTATTGCGGCGATGAGATTGGCGGTGCCGGATTCAGGCCCAGCTTGCAGCTTGGTCGGCAGCTCGATCCAGCGCTCGGCGTTGAGCCGCCGGTACTCGATCTCGCCGCCGGCGGGTCCCGAGTGCTCGTCGCTCACCGCCGCGCTGACCGTGTGCGGCAGGTCCGGCGCGGTGGAGTCGGGCGCGGCTTCGAAAGCCACCCCGGGCGGTACGTCGTCGAGCCTCATCGGGATTTCGATTGCCGAGCCCGAGTCGGCATTGCCGGCCTCGTCGCGCAGCCAGACGTGAAAGGCGTAAACACCCGGCCGTGGCAGCGTGCGGTCGGCAAGCGAGGAGATGTCGTGCGCCGCTGCGAGGTTGACCCCGGTGTCGTAGCCGCCCGGGCCGGTGATGCGCCAATAGGCGCCACCGATCGGGCTGGCCGGACCCTGGTCGGGGTTCTGCCAGGAGAAGTCGAAGTTGTCCACATGGCGCCAGCTCTCCCCACCCGCCAGCGTGAGGTTGCGAGGGGAAGCCGGCGGGTGATTGTCTATCAAGACAGAGACGGGGAACAGGCAGGCGCTGTTGCCGGCGAAATCGGTCGCGCAGCGCGTCAGGGCATGCGGGCCGTCGCTGAAGTTCGTCGTCTGGACCGTCACCTCGCTTGCCGCGCCGGTCGGACACGGCTGCATCCGAGTCGCCCTCCACTCGCCGTCGATCATCGCCTTGGCGCACGGGTACTCGGTCAGCCCTACGCGGGCGCCGTCGAGCAGCGTTTCGCTGAAGCGAACGCCCCCGCCGACGTCGGTGTCCCAGTAGTTGACCCGCTGCGCCCCGCGGCGCCAACCGCCGGCCGCCAGATCTGCGCCGGCGTTTCCTGGAACAGGCGAGTAGCCGTCGAAGATCGTGATCGCCAGCGCCCGCACGGCCGACCAGGAGTCTGGTTCGATCGAGCACCACTTGTCCTCCGTCTTGGCGCAGAGGAGGCGATCCTCGATTGCCGGCTGCGGGACGGAGAGATCGGCGGCGAAGTTGCGAGGCGTCACGTCGGTTCCCCCTGCGCTGACGAACGAGTCGAAGCCGCCGTTCCAGTTGCCGGCACCGATCCGCTGCTCCATCCCGTCGTGCAACGTGTGCCACCAGGAACCGGTGACACGGCTGATGCCGGTGCCGGCCGGTGCCACCCAGCGCCAGCGGGCGTAGCGCGTGCCGGAGATGGTCGAGCCACCTTTGGTGAAGCTCTTCATGTGAACGCCGTCGAAGGGGTCCCCACCAGACGGCACGCACCATGCGTCGGAGCGGAACTTGGCGCCACCTGTGGTGTCGGCCCAGTCCGCATCAGCGTCGACGTACCAGCCGCACTGCGCGACCGTGTAGTTCCCGGCCGTCGCCTCGCGCGCCACCAGTAGCAGCAGCGCCAGCGCCAGCGCGATCCCCATCGCGACGATCCGTCCCAGCCCTCCGCGCGTTCCCGACATCGGCCCTCCTTCGTTCGAGTTGCAGACGGAGGACCAAGGGCCGAGGCGCACGGTCTCTCCCCCCTGCGGACGGATGTCCGGACGAGTTGCCGAAGGCTGCGCGTGCTCGTACACGCGTTTTGCGAGAATGGCCTCGATGCCCCTGCCGAGCGAAGATCAGATCACCGAGAAGCTGCGCGCCGTCATCGATCCTGAGCTGCGCCGCTCGATCGTCGAGCTGGGCATGGTCCGCTCGATCGAGATCAAGGACGACGGTCGGATCGAGGTGGTCGTCTCGCTGACCACCGCCGGCTGCCCGATCCGCGCCCACTTCGAACAGGCGGTTGCCCAGCAGATCTCCCAGCTGGACGGCGTGACCGCGGTAGCGGTCGGCTTCGATGTCCTCTCCGACGACGAGAAAGGCAACCTGCAGCAGACTCTCGGCCGCAGCAAGCTGCCGGAGGGCGCGCTGGCCCAGGTCAAAAACGTGATCTGCGTCGCCTCCGGCAAGGGTGGCGTCGGCAAGTCGACGATGACCGCCAACCTGGCCGCGGCGCTGAGCGCCGAAGGCCACCCGGCCGGCGCACTCGACTGCGACGTCTACGGCTACTCGATGCCGCGCATGCTCGGTGTCAACCGCAAACCGGAGGTCAACGGCGAGCGCAAGATCCTGCCCCTGGAGGCGGCCGGCGGGGTCAAAGTGATGTCGATCGGCTTCTTCGTCGAGGAGAACTCGGCCGTGGTCTGGCGCGGCCCGATGCTGCACAAGGCGATCCAGCAGTTCCTCGAGGACGTCGCCTGGGGCGAGCTGGAGTACCTGCTGCTCGACCTGCCGCCGGGGACCGGCGACGTCTCGATGACCCTTTCCCAGCTCCTGCCGCAGGCCAAGTTCACGATCGTCACCACGCCGCAGCCGGCGGCGCAGACCGTGGCCAAACGGGCCGCCGACATGGCCGTCAAGTTCGACCTCGAGCTGCTCGGCGTGATCGAGAACATGTCCGGCTTCACCACTCCGGATGGCGAGCGCTTCACGATCTTCGGCGAGGGCGGCGGTCAGCTCCTCGCCGACGAGCTCGACGTGCCGCTGCTCGGCAAGGTCCCCCTCTCCGAGCCGCTGCGCGAGCACGCCGACAACGGCTCGCCCCTGGTCACCGACGAGCCCGACTCGCCGGCTTCGCAGGCAATCCGCCAGGCCGCCCGCGGCATAATCGCAGCCACGCCGCAGGAGCTGCCGGTCCTGCAGGCCACCCCGGCCCCAGCCGAAGCACCGCCGGTCAGTGGCATCCCGCTGCCGGTCGTTCAGTAGCTCAGGTCAGCGCGGCTCCCGCCACATGGTGGAGCAGGTCAGCCGTCCGTCGGGCCGCTCGAACTCGCCGACCCGCACAAAGCCGAGGCGCTCGTAGCGGGGATCGTTCTCCGGATTGCTCGACTCCAGATAGGCCGGCGTCCCCTCGGAGTCGATCTTGGTGAGGTTGTCGGCGAGCAGAGCCATTCCGAGACCCTTCCCCCGGTGGTCGGGATGGGTTCCGAGCAGGCTCAGGTAGTAGTGCGGCGGCTCGTCGGGATGGGTGGCGCTCAAACGCTCGAAGAGCTCCAAAATTTCAGCTGCGCGCGAACCGACCAGGTCCTCGAGCATCGGCCCGAGCGATGCCTCCTCGTCCTCGGTCAGCTCGACCCCTCCGGGCGGGATCCAGACCGATGCCGCCGCATAGTCGTCGGCTACCCAGACCCGCGAGTAACGCAGCGCGCCGCGAACAAGCAAGCCCCAGAGCTCGGCCAGACCTTCGCGCGGAAAGGCCCAGCTCCAAAGTGGATCGGCTTCAAAGGCGGCGACAAGCGTCGCGGTGACCCCATCGACATCACGCTCGGTTGCGAGGCGAACCTCCACCAACCGAAGAGCCTACTTCAGGCGCTGGCCTTGCTCCCGTATCAATGCTCGGCCTATTCGGGTCGGCAGTAATGGCTAACCCTCAGCAAGCGCCGAGAGAACCTCCGATGCCGCCCGCTCGCCCGAGCTCACAGCACCGTCCATGTAGCCGTTCCAAACCGTTGCAGTCTCAGCGCCCGCCCAGTGCAACAGGCCGATCGGCGTACGCAGGGCGCTGCCATATTCCGTCCAGCCGCCGGTGGTCATCAGGCAGCCGTAACAGCCGCGGGTCCACTCCTCCTCAGACCAGACCCGCTCGATGAAATGCTCCGGCTTCATCGCCCGCTCGCCGAAGAGGCGGGCGTGACCGGCGAGGACGGCCTCGCGCCGGTCGGTCGCTGCCCGTGCGCCCCACTGGCGGGCCAGCCGGCCCTCCAGAAAGCCGAGCAGGATCCCCGGGCTGCCATCGGGTGGTGAGTTGTCGAAGACGACGCGGGCAGGTCCGGCGTCGCTCGTCGCCTGGCCCGACAGACCTTGCTCACGCCAGAACGGGTGCCCATAGACAGCCATCGTCTTGATCACCGTTCCCTGCGGCATGCGCTGAGTCAGCTGGTCGCGCCGCGCCGGCAAAGGCGGGTCGTAGGAGATCCGTCCGGCCAGGGTCGGCGGCACAGCGACAATTGCCCGCCGGGCCCGCACCGTCAGCCCGCCGAGCTCACCGGCGAAGCGATCGGCATGAACGACGACCCCGCCGTCGCCATGCTCGACCCGACGCACCGGTGAGCGCAACCGCACCCGCTCTTCCCCCAGGGCCTCGGCGAGCAGCTGGACGATTCGCTGCGAGCCGCCGTGGAAGCGGTCCTGCTGTGCGCCTCCGCCGGTTCCGATCAGCATGTTGAAGCCGCCGCCGGAGTGGGTGTAGAAGAGGACGTGCAGGAGAGAGACGTCGGCGGGCTCGGCCGCCCAGACCGCCTCCGTCGCCAGCTCGAAAAGGCTGCGAGCCGCCGCCATCCGGGTGTTGCGCCGGATCCAGGTAGCGAAGGTCTGGCTGTCCCAGTCGGATGCCTTCGGCGCCGACCATGGCGCCTCCAATGGCACCCGTCGCGCCATCCGGTCAAGTCGGGCCCGGGCCTGTTCGAAGTCGATTAGGGCAAGGGGGGAGATCGCTCGCGACAGATCGCGGCCCAGGCCGATCCGCGCATCAGTCAGGGCACCGCTGTAGGAGGTGAGGCGACCCGACATCTCGATCAGATGCCGTCCCTCGTCGTGGGTCGGAAAAGTGGCGACCCCCAACTCCGCGGCAAGGGCGGCGATCCGCTCTTGAGTCGGCCCGATCCATTGCCCACCGACCTCGACGACCTTGCCGTCACCGATCTCCTCGTTGAGCAAGCGCCCTCCAACGCGGTCCCGGGCCTCCAAGACAAGAGGACGAACGCCGTTCTGCGACAGCAGCCGCGCCGCCACCAGGCCTGCGAGGCCGGCGCCCACCACCGCCACATCAGACGTGACCGTCTCAGAGCCGTTCACGCGCTACGCCGAACCCCCAGTTCGAGAGTCGCCGCTCTCCCGACGGTTGCGCGCTAGGGACTGGAGCGTTTCACCGGTTGCCCGGTCAGCCGGGAAGAGCAACTCGATCGCGAGCTCAGACGACGTCACCTCAAATGGGGTGTCGAACGTGGCGAACATGCCGAGAAAGGACAGCTCGCCTCCGTCCGGAGCACGCAGCTTGAGAGGACCCAGAACGCTGCCCTGCGCCCGAGCTAAGTCGGGATCTCGCTCATTCTCGCCGTCCGGATAGGAGTCGATCTCTTCGAGGAGCGCTTGGAGGTTCTCGTCGGCGATGGTCTCCACCTGTTGCTTGAGGCGGTCGCGAAAATGAGCGCGCCACTCGCTGAGGTTGGGCATCAGCGGCGCAAGCCCGCGGGGATGCAGGCCCAGCCGCAGCACGTTGATAGGGGGCTCGAGAAGAGACGGGTCGATGTCGGCGCCCTCGGTAAGGGTCTGGAGGGAGGAATTCACAGCGACCAGATTCCACTGACGGTCGACGACCACCGCTGGGTAGGGGTCATGCCTGGCCAGGATCAGGTCGAAGGCCTCGTGAACCGGCGCGAGGTCGGGATCGTCGAGCGAGCGTTCGGGAAAAGCCGGAGCGTGGCCCGTGGCGAGCAGCAGGCGGTTCTGCTCGCGGAAGGGAACGTCGAGGTGCTTCACGATCCGCAACAGCGTGTCCCGACCGGGCCGCGAGCGACCGGTCTCGACGAAGCTCAGATGACGAGCCGAGATCCCGGTGTCCAGCGAGAGGTCGAGCTGCGTCACCCGTCGCCGCTCGCGCCATTCGCGCAGTAGGGCGCCGACCTCGACCTGGGAGCTCACGGTGGCCATCTGGAGCCGACTCTAGCCGCCCCGATAAGTGGCGCAATTACCCACAGGTAATCGACAGGGCGACCTTTCCCCGGCACGATGCGAGCGTCAAAATCGAAACCGGGAGGCCAGGGCGCATGACGACGATGGACACATGGGACGGCAGGAGCAATGCCTTGAGGCTCGCGGGCCTCGCCGGCATTCTGAGCATCGGCCTCGGGGTCGCCGGCGTATTCGTCGATCAGATGGAGACCTTCCCGGGGACCGGCTCGACGGCAGGCGAGATTGCGAGCTTCGTAAACGCACATCGACCAGCGTTGCTCGTCGCCATGCTCCTCAACGCGGCCGGGGTGTCTCTCTGGCTGGTATTCGGCGCCGGCATCTGGCTGTGGCTGCGGGAGACGACCGGCGGCGAGAGCATTCTCTCTGCGTGCTTCCTTCTCGGCCTGGCCAGCTTCGTCACGCTACTCCTCGCCGGCTTCACGTCCTTCTTCGTGCTCGTCTACCGCGGAGCCGAATCGTCCGATCCCAAGCTGCTCTACGATCTCGCCTTCGGTCTTCTCGCCATGTCAGGGGCTCCAACCGCGCTGGCGCTCGGCTCATATGCGGCGCTTGCCATCCGGGCTGAGCCCCTCCCGAATTGGACGGCATCCCTTGCCGCCCTCGCCGCCGTGGCGCACGTCGCCCTCCTTGCCTCATTCGTGATCGAGGACGGCTTCTTCTCTCTCGAGGGTGGAGTGATCATCGCGATTCCCGCCACGCTGTTCGCCTGGATCCTCGGCACGAGCGTGGCGATGAAAGCCGCTGCCCGCACCGGAGCCTCGATCGACTCGCCGGCTTGAGCCCGGCGGGGACGTCATGCCCTTGCCTTGCTCAGAACGGCTGTTGATCTCCGTTTTGTTCGATCACCTAGTCGGAACTGGCGGCTGGTCGCGCGCCTCCAGCCACCCCTCCAGGTCCGCCCTGTTCCCCCTTCGGCGGTGGCACGGGAGCTTTTTCAAAGCTGGCTGCTGGTGGAGCATCGTCGTACTGGACGGCAGCACTGCTCCCGCCGTATTCAGCACCCCGAACGGTCTTGCCTCCCTGCTCGCCGATCTTGGAGAGAGAATCCGACCATGCTCTCCAGAGTTGGCTCCAGTTCTCATCGTTTCGAGCTGCGAAGGCGTAGATGTGTGCGCGATTATTTGACCAGACAAACCACTGAGCGCCATCGAAGACATAGCAGAGCAATTTGCCAAGAGGATGGGCTGCTCCACCGGCAGCCCACCAATCGGTGTAGGCGAACGTTGAGACCTTGCACCCCTTTTCCCTACTGGCGCCTGGATATCCACGGGCATAACTGGCGATGTAGTCGCTGAGCAACGCTTTATTCGGAAACAAAGCCGCACCCGACGAGCTGATCCCATGGCCTGGACTACAAGAGATCGCGACCAAAGCGCCCGGCACGCGAAAATCACCAGAATCGCATTGCCCGAAACCCCTGGGCAGCAACGAGAGGAGCCTCTGGCGAGCGTCGCGTGGAATTCCATCGCCTTCGTATTTGACGTCGCGCTGCCACCAGCGATGAAGCGCTTCCTCTTCACTCACCTTGGTGATCGCTTTTGCAACGAAATGCACGCTACTGCTCGTATCGCTCCACAGGACATTGGCGTGTCGCGGACCGTCGGCGCATATCAACTGACCACGGACGTCCCCAGTGGCATCAGTCCACTGACCCTGCGTCAGGTAGTCAGACCTACAACTGAACCCGTCCTTGTAGCTACGAATCCCCAGACTGCGCATATATCTCTGCTGGTCGGATTCGCTGGCAAACGATGAGAAGACGACATATTCAGGGCCGGAATCAGTCGGTTCACACTCGACGGCTGCTTGAACCAGGCGCGTGTACCTGAATTCGGACGATTCCTGTTCATCCTTAAGTTGATGGCAATGCCAAGCAACCTTTGGTGGCACAGTGTCTAACAGTTCCTGCTGCTCGCTGGTTACCGGCTGGGGCTGATTGAGAGCGACGTACAAACCAATAGCTCCAAGAGTCGCGCCGATCACGGCCAAGACCCAGTTTGAATGTTTCTTGATCGCCCGTCCTACCGTGGACGCGCATTTCCTGAGGTTCTTGCGCAAGCTGATCATCATCAAAGTCCGACTGTCCGACTGCCGAATGATGCGCTATCGACGCCATCGGCAGCGGAGACAGCGCGTTCATCAGCAACTAGATTGTTCTCAAACCTGATTTTTAACGCATAAGAATGCAGGCAAGCGCCTCCAGCATAGGCCGGATTTTCTAAGGTCTCGCTAAACGTTTGGCAAGGCCCGGCGACCCAGAGGCCTAGCTAGACTTGGCGCTGCGGATGATCTCGGAGCGCTTGTCACCGAGGCCTTTTGAAAGAGCAATCAGCGCGCTCAGACTTTGGGTTACGTATACCTGCCCACTCGATGTCTGGGTGGAAGATTGGCGACGCATCTGTCGCCTCGGCAGTTTCACCTGCTGAAGCGCATCTGCTCTCCGCTTGGCTTTACGACTTGGCCGGGCGCAACGTGGTCCAACAAGTGAGGCCCGCCGCCACCTCTGCCGAGAGTTAGGAGGCGATCCCCACCCAGACCGAAAGAGGCTCTTCTGACCTCAGGCGCTCGCCTTGCTCTTGTATTAATTGTTCGGGCCAATTCCGGTGTGCTCCAAGCGGGTTTGACGGAGCAGATCAAGGTCTTCGCCAGACTCGGGTCCGGCTCAATCAACCCCGGACTCTCACTCGGGGTGGACCGATGAACGGGGTCCGGTCACGATGACTGAAATCGTCGTGACTCGCGAAGGTCATGGCCCGGAGTTGCTACTCGTCCACGGCGGAGCCAGTCCCAACACGAGCTGGCATGCGCTGCGGCCCCTTGCCGCACACTGGACGCTTGTGCTGGTCCACAGGCGTGGCTATCCACCGAGCCCACCGGGACACCATGACTTCGACCTGGACGCTGCCGACCTCGCTCCCCTGCTCGGGTCGCGCCCGCACTTCCTTGCCCATTCCTATGGAG
>DATCPU010000136.1:0-22687 GCA_036569925.1 Candidatus Dormiibacterota bacterium | reverse complement strand
GAGATCGAAGAGTTCTTCTGGGCGATCGGCGTTCCCATCCTCAACGGGTGGGGCATGACAGAGACGTCATCAGGCGCGTGCTCGAACACGCTGACCCAGCACCGCTTCCTGACTGTGGGCAAACCGTTCCCCGGGATCGATGTGAAGATCGAGAAAGACGGCGAGATCCTGGTCAACAGCCCGGGCAACATGCTTGGCTACCACAAGAACCCCATCGCCACGGCCGAGACGCTGGACCACGGCTGGATCCGCACCGGCGACATCGGCGAGATCGATGCGGACGGATTCCTGAAGATCACCGACCGCAAGAAGGACCTGATCAAGACTGCCGGCGGTAAGTACGTGGCGCCTCAGCAGCTGGAGTTCGAGATCCAGCGCGACGACCTGGTCGAGCAGGCCGTGATAATTGGGGAAAGCAGGCCATACGTCACGGCGCTCATCGTCCCGGACTGGTCGGCGGTGACCAAGCGCATACCCGGTCGTCCAGAGGACCTGATCAAGGATGAGCGCGTGATCGCGCTCATCGACAAGGCGGTTGACGGTGTCAACGGCAGGGTCGGCAACTGGGAGGCGATCAAGTACTTCACGCTCCTGCCGCGGGCCTTTTCAGAGGAGGCCGGCGAGATCACGCCGACGCTGAAGATCAAGCGCAAGGTGGTCGCGCAGAGGTACGCCAGTCAGATCGAATCGATGTATGACAAGAAGAGATAAGAGGGAACCAGACTGTTCCCTCTTATCGACGGGCGCTTCGCGCGCGTCTGAACACCCTCCCGGGATCGGATCTATTACGAATTGGTTTCTCCACGCGATGTCAGGTGTAAGAGAAACAAAGCCATGGCCGGGGGAACCCCGGCCAACCCTGCCACGCAAGCGATCCCCTCCGGCGGCCTCGGGGGACCCCGGCCAACCCTGCCGCGCTAGCGGTTCCTCCGTATGGACCGGCGTAATCTGGGGGCATGGCTGGGCCTACCGACATGTCGGAGCTTCATCTTGCTCTGGATCGACTACGGCCCCAGGTTTGTCACTGCGGGCTCAAGGGCGAGTGCCTTGGCTGCAAGGGAATCGAGATGGTCCGCGCCCAGGCCGAGGCGGTCGTCGCCGCGGCCAGCCAGCCCATCCTGATCCAGGTGGCGCAGGAGGCGGCGATGAAAGACATGGCCGCGCGGTTCCAGGGCATGACCGAACGGCTGCTGAGCGACCCCGAGATCCGGCGATCTGCGGAGGACATGCAGCACAAGCTCATGTCCGACCCGGAAACGCGCGAGCTGCTCGAAGAGCTGATGAAGCGGCTGGGCGCGCAGCCGGAGGAATGAGCTAAGGGCTAGCTGGTTTCAGGTCGGTGGACGATTCGATGCGTCCTCCGCTCCCAGGGCCTCTTCTTCCTCGGCATCGACGTGTCCTGGTTGGAACAGGCGCTGGGCGACCAAAGTGGGAATCACCGCAGACAGGATTACAACGGTGATGAGCTCTGAGTACTGCGCACTGCTGACGAGCCCGTGATTGAGCCCGTATAGGGCTGAGATCGAGCCGAACGTCAGGCCGGTTGCCATCAACAAGGTGATGTAGTTTCGATCGCGGCGGGCTATGCCAAATGCCGCGGCGACCGGCCAGACACCGATGAGCTTGGCCGCCATCTTGGTCAGGAACAGGACTCCGATCACACCAGCGCCGCCGACAAGAGCAGGGGCCGAGATCAGCAGCCCTGCGCGCAGGAAAAAGAAAGGCGTGAGCAGAGCGAAGGCGGTGGACCTCATTCGGTCCATCAGGACGCGGTCGCGCTGGAACACGCCCGCCGTGACGAGGCCGACAAGGTACGCCGGCAGCACCGCCTCGCTGCCCGCCGCAGTGGCGAGGCCTCCAAGCCCAAGCAGCACCAGCAGCAAGAACTTCAGCTCGGGTTCGCTGACGCGGTGTCCGAAGGTCCTGGTGATCCATCGCAAAGCCGGCGATATCCCGACCAGCGCGATGCCCGTGGCCACGATGAAGGTGACAAGAAGAAGGTTGAAACCAGCGAACAGCACGCCCAGCGCGAGGACCGTGCCCAGGTCCGTGACGAAGCAGGCAGCAAGGATCAGCTTGCCGAGGTCCTCACGATTTAGACCCGTCTCGACCATCACGGCGTAGACCACGGCCACCGACGTCGTGCTGAGAGCCACGCCGCCGATCTCCGCCGCGTGCAGATCCCAGCCGAGGACGAAATAGCAGACAGCCATGGCGGCGAGAAACGGCAGAGTAAATGAGGCGATGCCGATCGAAAGGCTGGCTTTCCAGTGGCGGCGGAGCGATACAGGATCGATCTCCGCCCCGGCCAGGAATGTCAGCGACACCGAGCCAAGGCTGGCCAGGAAGGCGGTGAACGCGGTTTGCTGCACCAGGCCCGAGACGCCTGGGATGTTGCCGGCCACCGCCCCGACGAGGATCTCGGCCAGCGCGACCGCAATCCCCGCCCTGATGCTGATCAGCGAAGCGCCCAGCGCCAGCGCCATCCAGATGGCTGCGACCGTGTAGATGTTCATCGCTCGTCCTCCTCTGCCAGCGAGTGGTGTTTCGTTGGTAGAGGCCATCAGCCGGGCCGTCAGGCCAAGCGTTTCAAGGAGCGAGCCTCATCGCGCCGTCTGCGCGATGGTACTGAATCAGTCGAGCTTCACGCGCTGGGTGCTGGGCTCGCTGTAGCTCCCGGTTTGCGAATTGGCGTGTTCCACAACGGTATCGAACCCGTCTGCAGACGCTTGATGATCGCCTGCTCGCGGGCGGCCGTGAGCTTCTTGTTGGTCACGGCAGCGTCCAGCACGGGCTTGAGCTTGGCAATCAGGCGATCGCGGAACTGGGCTTCGGTGACCTTCTGCGCGGCAGCGATCTGGGAGAGCGTCATGCCCTTGGCGAGGTCTGACTTGAGCGTCGGTTCGCTGATTCCAAGGGCTGAAGCTTCCGCGCTCCGGAGCGCAGCCCCGAAGGCGCCCAGACCGGGTCGCGGTTGGAGTCCGGCGACGAGCGCGCAGGGCGCCTTGCCGGCCAGCCGCTTTGCGATCGCGTCCGCTCTCGCCTGAGTCAACTTGCCACTCTTCACCTCGTCCGCCAGAGTCTGGCCAATCGCCTTTTGGTAAGCGGCATCGACCGCGGCCTGGCTGGTGTTCAGGTCAGCAGACAGGTGGGTGAGGAAGGCCGTGCACAGAGCCGACGGCTGGCCCTTCTGGTCGAGCGAGGCGGCGGTCGTGGCGGATGCTGGGGCCGGCGAGGTCAGAAAGGGAAGGCTGTAGCCGGCAGCCGAAGCGCTCACGAGAACCACGGCGCCGGAGACTGCGGCCGCGCCTGCGGCGAGGCCGGCGATGCGAAGGAAGGTGAGGTGGGCCAATCTGTTGATCATCGATTCATTAACGCCCACAGGCCTTTCCCGTTTCTCAATCCGGCGTCAACGTTTTGTAAACGGCTCCGTTCGATCCCGGCTCTCATAATTCGCACGATGGAGACACCCCCCAAAGTCGGGTGGACGGGCAGGCACGCCGTCGAGCTATACGTGCGCACCTACACCACCATGCTGCAGAGCTCGGGCGAGATCAAGATTGAGTCGCTGGTGCGGGCCCACATCGGCATGGGCTCGGTCCTGCACCCGCTGGCGGCCGAGTCGCAGTCCGACATGGGAGCGCTGCTTTACGCAGTCCGGCGGCTACCTGACGCCATCAGCCGGTGCCGTCACGTGGTGATGGGTCAGAGCCCCCAGGGTTTCAAAGCCGTGCTCCGGGCCGACATTCTCAGTTGGAAGGCGGTCAAAGCGCCGGCGAGACGACGGCGCTGGTACCAGGACGGCACGACCCTTGCCGTTCTGATCGCGTCCAACTCGGACATCGACGACCTCGTCCCCACGCTTGTCGCCTATCAGATCGAATGGAACAAGCTCCACGTCGCGCTGCAAGACGTGTCGCTCGATGGCGAGCAAGCGCGTATGGCCGCGGGCGCCAGCGAAGACGACTGGCGCAGGTTGCGGGATGCGTGGGGCGAGACCTTCGATGAGACCCTGGCGCTGGTCAAGCGCGAGGAGTGCAAGATCGTGATGCGCCTGGTCGGCGGCACACACCTGGGTTATGCGCGCAATGCCAGCCGGTGGTGGCTGCCGATCGCGGCCGCGATGGAGGAGCTTGGCGTCCGCGAGGCGCCTGTCTACTTTGTATCCTCCAACGCGCACAGCCTCATCAATGTCCTGACCAGCGTCGCGAGGCAGTTCGATACGGAGATCCGCGATTGGGTTCGGCGCAACCATCCTGAGCTCGACGAAGAACGGCGAAAGCTCGAGGCCGGCAGCAGCCGCGCCTCGCCCGACAACTGGCTCTACTACAGTGCCCGCCACCTGTTCGATACGCACCCTGACCGCGATCGCCAACGGCAGCGACGCGCGGAGATGGAAGCGGCCATCGGCATCAGACACGTCGCCGCAAGGGCGACTGGGGTCGACTCAGCGACGCAAGTCTTCAAGCTTTCGCAGCTCGATCCGTCGGCGATCGACCCCCGGGTCGGGAAAGTCGACGAGAAGAAGCTCCGCGCCTCGGGCGCCTGCATTCTCAACGTGGACTATCCGCTCGGCATGGCCGCGTATCACATCCTCAGGCAGGTCGCCGAACAAGCTGCCTGGGTCGCCGGCGTCTATGTGCTCGGCAAGGCGGCCACCCTCAACGCAGACGTGGGCGACGTGATGATCCCCAACGTGGTGCACAACGAGCATTCGGGCAATACCTACTGGCTGGACAACTGCTTCGCTGCGGACGACGTGCAGCCGAACCTCGTCTACGGGTCCGCGCTCGACCATCAGCGAGCGGTGGCGGTGCGTGGCACCTTCCTCCAGAACCGCGACTATCTCGACTTCTACTACCAGGGCCGGTACACGGTGGTCGAGATGGAGGCAGGACCCTACCTAGACGCTTGTTACGAGATCGCCCAGCCCGATCGGTATCCACTTGGCGAGAGCGTCAACATGGCGCGTCTCACGTTTGATCTCGGCATCGTCCACTACGCGTCAGACACGCCTTACACGCAGGCGCGAACGCTTGGCGCACGAGGCCTCAGCTATCGGGGAATGGATTCGACGTACGCATCGGCTATAGCGGTGGCGCGACGAATCCTTCAGCAGGAAGACGCCCTGCTGAGCTGATCACGCGCACGTGATCGTGCGGATGGTTGTGCTCGCCGGCGCCATGGCTGATCTCGCCGCACGGGTGGCAGCTCTCGACCTGGATGGTCGTGTGACCGATGGAGAATCGCTCGCAAATTCTTGTCTCGAGATCTCTCACGACGTGCTCTGCCTCGCCAAGGGGGCAGTCGTCGACGACGACGTGAACGCTGAGCGCCATCTCGTCGGATGAGAGGGCCCAAACGTGGAGATCGTGCATGCCGCTGATGAGCTTGGTGCCGATGATCTCGCTCGTCACTGCGGCGATGTCGATATCCCGCGGCGTGCCTTCCATCAGGAGATTGACCGTTTCGCGCACGATCCGCCACGCGCCGTAAGCGATGAGAACGGCAATCGCGAGCGATAGCAATGGATCGATGTAAAGCCATCCCGTCAAGAGGATTACGGCGCCTGCCACCACGACCCCGATCGAGGCGCCGATGTCGCCGGTCACGTGAAGCAGCGCCGCGCGCATGTTCAGGTTGTGCGTGTCGCCGCGAAGGCCGAAGGCGACGTAGAGGTTGATCGCGATGCCCAGCAGCGCGGCGACGATTACGATGCCCCCCTGCACGGGTTCCGGATTGGCGAGACGGCGCAGCGCCTCGTAGCCGATCGCGATGACGATCCCGATCAAGATCACGGAGTTCACAAGTGCCGCGAGGATGCTCACGCGGTGGTATCCGTAGCTGCGCCTCTTGTCGGCCGGCCGGTTGGCCTGAACGACTGCGAACCAGGCCAGCCCAAGGGCGAAGACGTCGGTGAGCACGTGGCCGGCGTCCGAGAGGAGGGCCAGGGAGTGGGAGGCGAGGCCGCCGACGAGCTCGACCACCAGGACGAGGCAGGTGAGCGCAAGCGCCATCTTGAGCATCGCGCTGCGATCCCTCACGTGGTTCATGGATTCAATTTACCCAGATACGACTGGAAGTAAGACATCGGGCGTTGAACACCCGGCTATTAGCGGGCCTTCCACCAGCGCTCGCCGTGCTCCAGGTAGGCCATGAGCATCCCGTGCCGAAGGCCCTGGTGGCTGACATGTAGGAGGGCCAGGCCATACCAGTCAAGCAGCAGGAGGAGAACCTCAACTCCGCCCCGCATCGCCCTGACACGGTTGAGCGGCAGGTGTTGCTGGGCCGCCACGTCCGCCGCCCTGCCCGCGTCAAGCCGGCTGTCGCACGTGAGGAGGTCTGCGGTGGTGAGCATGGATGGCGGATTGCGCTTCGACAGCACGAGCGGCAGGTTGGAAGCCGTCCCGCCGGTGGCCACCAATCGATCGACGTCGGCGTCAGGTGCACGCGTGAGCTCGCGGAGGGCGGCCCGGCGCAGCCGCGCGCGCTCCTCCGGCTTGGGAGGGTCCGAAAGGTGCGCACTGGCGAGAACACCGGACCCGATGGGCAACGTGACTGAGCGCACCATCTTGCGGGCATCGCCCACGACGATCTCAGTCGAGGCGCCCCCGAGATCGACCATCAGCCACTCGCGCCTGCCCGCATGGCTCGAGGCCACCCCAAGGAAGCTCAGCTCCGCCTCTCTGTTAGCGCCGATGATGCGAAGTGGCGTGCCGATGGCCTCGCCGGCCAGTCGAGCGAAGGCCTCACGATCGGATGCTTGACGGACAGCTTCG
Organism: Candidatus Dormiibacterota bacterium; assembly: GCA_036569925.1. GTDB lineage: Bacteria > Chloroflexota > Dormibacteria > Dormibacterales > Dormibacteraceae > Palsa-872. The sequence goes on along the minus strand of DATCPU010000136.1, from coordinate 15,908 downwards.
GTCGCGCCGGCAATCAAGACCCCATAGCCATGCGTTCGAGCCTTCGCCACCACCGATCGGAGCGCCCGTATGGCGGTCTTCGCCCGGGGTCCGATGGCGCCGGTCCTGGCGACCTGCGTCCCAAGCTCCGGCATCTCAACGTAATGCGCGACCTCGACCAGCCTTCCCCGCACCACATCGGCCACCAGCGCATGAACTGTGTTGCTGCCAACATCGACTGCAGCCAATCGCATTCCACAGCCACTCTAGAATCTCCGTGAGTGCCAAGGAAGCCATCAGCCAGGCCAAACCCTCAAACGCAGGCGCCGAAGGTACGAGCGGAGCGCGACTCTATGGGAGAGGTTGAGGTGCCGGCTGACGCCTACTACGGCGCATCGACCCAGCGCGCGGTCCTGAACTTTCCAATCTCCGGCCAGCCATTTCCGCGCCGCTTCATCCGTGCGCTCGGACTGATCAAGAAGGCGGCCGCCCAGACCAACCTGGAGCTCGGCCTGCTGTCGAGAAGGCGGGCACGTGCGATCACCGCGGCAGCTCAGGAGGTCATCGACGGCAAGCTGGACGACCAGTTCCCCATCGATGTCTACCAGACAGGGTCGGGAACGTCGACGAACACCAACGCGAACGAGGTCATCGCCAACCGCGCCATCGAAATCCTCGGCGCCGAGCGCGGATCGAAAGCCGTGCACCCCAACGACCATGTGAACCTCTGTCAGTCATCGAACGACGTGATTCCGACGGCGATCCAGGTCTCGTGCGCAGTGGCGATTGCCGACGAGCTCATCCCTTCGCTCCGGCTACTCGAGAAAGCTCTGGCCGCTAAGAGCAAGGAGTTCTGGCCCGTGGTCAAAACCGGGCGAACTCACCTCCAGGACGCCACGCCGATCCGGCTGGGCCAGGAGTTCAAGGGGTACGCCGGCCAGGTGGAGGAGTCGATCCGCCGCGCACAGGGAGCGATCGAGGAGCTCGCCCGGATACCCCTCGGGGGCACAGCGGTCGGGACTGGGCTCAACTCGCACCCGCAGTACGCGCGGATGACCAGCGCACGCCTTGCGAAAGCGACCGGCATTGAGATCCATGAAACTCGCAACCACTTTCATGCGCAGGCGACGCTTGATGCCCTGGTGGCGGCGCACGGCGCACTTCGGACCATTGCCACCAGCCTCTGGAAGATCGGGTCCGACATCAGGCTCATGGGCTCTGGGCCGATCGCAGGGCTCGGTGAGCTGCGCCTGCCCGAGACGCAACCGGGCTCGAGCATCATGCCGGGCAAGGTCAACCCGGTGATCGTCGAATCGTTAACGATGGTCGTGGCTCGCGTCTACGGCAACGATGTTACGGTCGCCGTCTGCGGTCAGTCCGGCAGCCTGTTTGAGCTGAATGTGATGATGCCCGTGGCGGCGGTCACGTCTCTCGAGTCGATCACGCTTCTTGCCGCGTCGGCGCGCAACCTGACCGAACGCTGCATCGAAGGCCTGCAGGCGACCGACCGAGGACCTGAGCTGGTCGAGCGCAGCCCGATGCTCGCCACCGCACTCAACCCGATAATCGGGTACGACGAGGCGGCCAAGATCGCCAAGGAGTCGATGCGAACGGGCAAGTCAATTCGCCAGCTCGCACGCTCGAAAGGCATCTCCGACGCGAACCTCAACAAGGTCCTGGACCTCGCCAAAATGACCAAGCCGGGCCTCGAAGGCCCAGGCGGAGGCGGCTAACAGCAAACTTGCGGGACCTCCACCTCGACATCGCCGATGGCGTGGCGATGCTGGTGATCGACCGGCCTGGCGCTCGCAACGCTCTCGCGCTGCAGACCATGGACGAGCTCGACGAGGCGCTCGAGACCGTGCGAGTTCAGCGTGCGCGCGTGCTCGTGATTCGGGGCGCCGGGGAGAAGGCCTTCTGTGCGGGCGGTGACATCAAGGAGCTCGAGGGCATGCGCTCCGAGTCAGAGGCCGCGGCGATGGCGCATAGGATGCGGGCAACCCTCGACCGCATTCCGCAGCTCGCGTTCCCGGTGATCGCCGGGCTGAACGGCGATGCGCTCGGCGGCGGCGCAGAGCTCGCCATCGCCTGCGACTTCCGGATTGCCGCAGAGCACGCTCGCATCGGTTTCCCTCAGATCACCCTCGGGATCATGCCGGCATGGGGCGCTTCGGAGCGGCTCGCCTCGCTGGTCGGCCGCGCCAGGGCCCTGGCCGTTCTGCTCGGCGGCCAGCCCATCGACGCGCCCGAGGCGCTCCAGCTCGGTCTGGTGGAGATCGTGGTCTCCACCTCGAAGTTCGACGGACGCCTTCGGGATCTTGCCGGCGCGATTGCCGAAGCCCCGCCCGCCGCGGTGGCGGGAATCAAAAGCTCGGTCAATGCCGTGCGGCCCCACCGAAGTCCAGAGCTCGCAGACATGACAGTCGAGGCTTTCGCCCGCACCTGGTCGGATCCCGCTCACTGGCAAGCAGTCGAGAAGATGGAGAAGCGACGCCGAGACAAGCGGTGAACTCAGCGCACGTTCCCAACCCACTTTTGCGATTTCGACTACCAGCGGTGCTGCTCGCGGTCGTCATTGCCATCGGCATTACCGGATACGCCCTCATCGACCGGTGGGACTTTCTGGATTCCTTCTATATGACGATCATCACGATCAGCACGGTCGGCTATACCGAGGTTCATCCACAGGGCACAGCCGGCCGAATTTTCACGTCAGCCCTAATCGTGTTCGGTGTGGGTACGATGCTGTTCGGCTTTGGCGTGTTCGCGGAGGCCCTCACTGAGAACAACTTCGGCACCTACAGGAGACAGCGTCAGTTGGAGCGCGAGCTGGACCATCTGCGCGATCACTTCATCATCTGCGGCTATGGCCGCATCGGCACACAGGTCGTGATCGAGTTCGAGAACCACAAGGTTCCTTATGCAGTCATCGAACAGAACCCCGAGGCGCTGGAACGGCTGCGCAACGAAAATCGACTGCACATCGAAGGCGACGCCGCCAGCGAGGAGATCCTCAAGCAGGCTGGCATCGAGCGTGCCCGCGGGTTGATCTCTGCCGTCGATTCGGACGAGCGTTCCGTCTACATCACCCTTTCGGCCAGAGCGCTGAACCCAAGCCTCTTCATCATCTCCCGCGGGGGGCGGCCTGACTCGACGAGACGTCTCGAGCTCGCGGGTGCCAATCGCGTCATCTCCCCTTACCGGATGGCCGGCCACAGGATGGCCGAGCTCGCCGTGCACCCGGCCCTCGTCGACGTGCTCGACACGCTGCACCATGGCGGATCGGAGATCGGCGTCGAAGAAATCCTGGTCGGCCCAACCACCACCGGGCTGGGAAAGTCGCTCACCGAAGCTGGGCTGCTAGATCCCTCCGGCGCGAAGGTGCTGGCACTTCGCCGCCGCGACGGCACATTGCATGCCAATCCGACAGGTGATCTTCGATTGGAGGAAGGCGACCTCGTAATCGCGCTTGGTACCGAGAGCCAGCTCGTCGCCACCGCGGCCGCTTTGAGGTAGAGACCGCAAAGCCGCCGTAAAGTTCGCTCGATGAAAGCCCTTGGGCGCAGGCCGGTGCTCGTCGCGCTGGTCTCGGTTTTGGTCGGAGTTGCTCTTGTCGTGGGCAAGCTCATCGTCGGCCTGCTGACAGGAAGCCTCGGCATCCTGAGCGAGGCGGCACACTCGACCCTTGACGTGGTGGCGAGCGCATTTACTCTCGCCGCTGTACGCACCGCTCGCAAACCTGCCGACATCGAGCATCCGTACGGCCATGGCCGAGCTGAGAACGTGGCCGCGTTCGCCGAGGGCGTTCTCATGATCATCACCGCGCTGGGCATCGCGTTCGAAGCTGTCCGGCGGCTGACCACCGGCGGCGGAATCGTGAACCCCACCGCCTACGCCTTCGCGCTCTTGATCGGGTCACTGGTGGTCGAAGCCGGACGCGCCGGGATCCTCACCTCGGTGGGCCAGGCCGCCGACAGCGAGGCGATGAGGGCCGACGCGGCCAACCGGCTGTCTGACGTCTTCGCCACGGTTGCCGTGCTGATCGGCCTGGTGGGCGTGACCATAGGATTGCCTTGGGCGGACTCAGTGGCTGCCCTTCTGGTCGCCGCGATCATCGTCCGCTCTGCTGCAAAGGTCGCGTGGCGGTCTGGGGACATCCTTATGGACCGCGCCCCAGCAGGGGCGGAGCGGCAGCTTCGTAACGCCATCCAGGGTGTGAGCGGGGTGCGCGAAGTGCGATCCGTGCGGGTGCGGCGGTCCGGTCCAGACCTGATTGGAGATGCCAGCGTCGCGACCGCGCGAATGCTGTCGCTGGAAGCCGCGGGGGCCCTGGTGGACGAGGTGAAACGGGCGGCGAAGGCCGCTCTTCCGTCGCTGGACCTCACTGTCGCGGTCGAAGGTCAGACGCGGCCCAGCGATCTCGTCGAGCGGGTTCATGCCGCCGCCGCGCGCAACGGAGGGGTCCGGGACCTGCACAACGTGACGGTCGAGCGCGAGAACGACGGGTCACTGCACCTGACGATGCACGCGAAGCTGCCCGGGGACATGACTCTGGCCACCGCCTCGCGGGCCAGCGCAGAGCTGGAAAGCACGCTTCGCGGCGAGCTGCCGGATGCCAGCCGAATCGACATTCATCTCGAGCCGATGGAACCGCATCTGGTCCAGGGCGAGGACGTCACCAGCCGCCGGGCCCAGCTGGCGACCAGGATGCGCGAGGTGGTGAAGTCACACCCCGAAGTCCGGCGATGCGTCGACGTCGAGCTCAGCGACAGGCACCACCGAATCTACGCCCACGTGGTGGCGGAGCTGGACGGCACTGTCAGCCTCGAGCACGCGCACCGGGTTGAGTCCGAGCTCGAGGAGCAGATCCGGCGCGCTCTGCCCGAGGTGCACGAGGTCGTCGCCCGAGCCATCGCATGAGACAAGGCAGCGTGGCTGACCTGGCTGGGGTCATGGATCTTTGGGCGGGCGACGTGCGAGCGGGCGTGCGTGACAGCCTTCCCAGCGAGGACCGCATGGCCAGGATGCTCGCCGGATTCGATTGGGAAGCCAGCGCCCGGATGGTGGAGGGGGCCGACGGAAGTATCGAAGGTGCGGTCTTGGTGTCCAGCCGTCCAGCACCGATTGGCACGATCGCTGTGATCGAGGCTTCGACCACGAGCGGCCGGCCCGAACTTTCGGCGGACCTGACCAGGTGGGGTCTGGGCCTGGCGAAGGCGGCCGGAGCGACCACCGCGTTGGTCTGGCGGGGCCGCGGCCACAGCGATGGCCTCGACCGACTTGGTCTCGAGCTGGTCCGCCAGTGGTGGCGGATGGATCGAAAGCTCGCCACTGAGCCGCCGGCGCCCCCGGCAGTTGCCGGCTACGAGCTACGTGACGGCACTTCTGCCCCACGCCACAGGTGGGCAGAGACGCACAACCTGGCCTTTGCAGATCACTGGCGTTTCGTGCCCCGTGACGAGGACGAGCTCACGGCGGCGCCGCCTGAGCTGAGGCTGATGGCGCTGGCTCAGGATGGAGCTCCGGTTGCGCTGACCCTGTGCCAGATCGTGAATTACACCGGCGATCGCCGCTTACAGCCGGTGGGTATCGTCAACTCCGTCGGCACCCTGCCGGCGCACCGCCGCCGGGGCCTGGCCACGTGGTTGGTAGCGGAAGCACTGGTCCGGCTGCACAGGGCGGGCGCCCGGCACGCATCGCTATATGTGGACGGACAGAGCCCGACCCGAGCGTTCGACGTGTATGAAAAGGTGGGCTTTAAGTTGGCGTTCGAGACCGAGGTCTGGGAAGCTAGATTTCAGTGAGAGCCCAATCCCTGCTGGCGGCAGCCGCTGTATGCGCCCTCGCCGTGGTCGCGTGCGGGCCCACCCGCACGGGAGAGTCGCCGCCGGCGGGAAGCCTGACGACCCCGGCCCGCCCCGCCCTCGCCGCCTCACCGACCACGCCGCTTCCGATTGCAATCCGGCGAGCGGTCCCGCTTGGGCCGGCGGGATCCGGCACCCAGGTGTATCTGAACTTTGGCCTAAGGGGGCGAAATCCGCAGCGCCTGGCCGCTCTGCTGGGTTCCGGGCAGGTCGTCACTCCGGCGGAGTACGTATCCGACTTCGGTCCAGACCCCGCGCTGGCAGAGACCGCGGTTGGCCTGCTCACCTCGCGCGGGTTTCACGCGACGTGGGCGCCGAGCTCGGGCCTGATCGCCGCCGACGGACCGGCGCCGGCCGCTGCCAGGCTGTTGAGCGTCACCATCGGCAACTACCGCCTTGCCGACGGCACCATCTTTTACGCGTCACTCGACCAGCCCCTCATGCCGCCACAGCTGGCCGCGATCGTGACGAGCGTCACCGGTCTCGACAGCTACACCAAAGCCCTCAGCCACGCGGTCCGCGCCGGCGGCCTGACCCCAACCGATGTGCTGGCCTTTTACAACCTGCAGGCGTTGCGTGACGAGGGCCTGGACGGCGCCGGCCAAACCGTCGTCCTGCCGGAGATCGACAACCTGCCGGACCTCAGCGACCTCGACAAGTTCGCCACCAAATTCGGATTGCCGCCGTTCGAACCGCTGCTGACCATCAAACCCGACCCGAGCTGGGGCACGCCAGAGCCACCTGCCGGTGAGACGGCGATGGACCTCGAGATCATCCACGAGGTGGCGCCCAAGGCCAAGCTCGTCATCTATCTGGCCGGGCCGCAAGTCGCGCTGGCCGATCGCGCGTTTGACCAGCTGGTCAGCGACCACCTCGGTTCGATCATCTCCGACAGCCTGGGCCAATGCGAGGCGGGAGTCGGCAGCGGTCATCGGAACCTCTACGCGAGCATCGAAGATCGCGCGGTGGTCCAGGGGATGGGACATTTCGTGGCGAGCGGCGACTTGGGGGCGTACGACTGCGGCGAGGCCAGCGGACCCAGCGTTGACTTTCCTTCCGCCCTGCCCAACATAACCGCGGTCGGCGGCACCACCGCGTTTCAGTCGATCGACGGCAAATACTTCACGGAGATGGCGTGGAGCGCGCCCATCGACCAAGCAGGCACAGGTGGCGGCGCCAGCCTGTATTACGCGAGGCCCGAGTACCAGAACAGCATCGCTCAAGCGGCCGGCAACGGCAGGCGGCAGGTCCCTGACGTAGCGTCCGACGCGGACCCCGCTTCCGGCTTCAGCTTCATCTTCGGGGGGCGTGCGGGCCAGGCCGGCGGCACGTCCGCCGCTGCCCCGCTGTGGGCGGGCACGATGGCGCTGATCAACCAGGACCTCAAGAAAAAGGGTCTGCGCGAAGCCGGGTTCGCGAGCCCGGCCCTGTACTGGATGGGCCAGAACTCCGCGAAGCTGCCCGCACCGCCCTTTCATGACGTGGTCTCCGGAAACAACCTGGCAACCAACGCCGGCCCGGGCTGGGATTTCGCCACAGGCTGGGGCAGCATGAACGCAGCCGCGCTAGATCAGGCGTGGATCCTCTACATAAAAGGCGGCGGCGCGTGAGCAGCCGGCCGCCCCTGGTGCTCTGCCCCCACTGCGCAATGAATGTGCCCGAAGGCGATTTCTGCGGCCACTGCGGCGCGCACCTGACCACGGCTAGTGCGACACGCCGGCACGCCTTCGCGGCCGTTCCGTCCGAGTCAGTCGCCCATCTGTCGATAGTGACGACGCTGTTTCCACATCTGACGCACCGGAGAGGCGGCGCATTTCGCTGGGCGCTGGTTGGCGGGAGCGCCCTGGTCGTGCTGCTGGCCGCGCTTCATCTCTTCGCGCCGGCGACGGCAGTCGCCACGTTTCTGCTCCCTGCCCTCTACATGCTGTACCTCTACGAGGTCGAGGTTTATGAAAACGAGCCATGGCTCGTCATCGGGGTCACGATGGTGGCGGGGGCAATCCTGGGCTTCCTGTTCACGTCGACACTCGAAGCCGCGGCTGCGCAGCTCAACCTCAATGGCGACGACAGCACTGGATTCCTGCTCGCTGGCGTGGTCGTGCCCATCACGGCTCAGGCGCTCATGCTGGCCGGCCCTCTGTTCCTGTATCAGTTCAGAAGCAAGCTCCGTGAGCCGCTGGACGGCCTGACCTTCGGCGCGGCTTCGGCCCTCGGGTTCACGCTCGCCAGCTCGCTCACCGCGTTGGGGCCGCTCATCGCCGGCCCGCTGGTGGGAACGGGTTCAGCACTGGACTGGGCACTTCGCCTGCTGCAGGCTGGGGTGCTGATGGCGCTGATCAATGCCAGCACCACAGGGGTCATCTGCGCTTCGCTCTGGCTGCATCGATATAACCTGCGGCGCTCGGGAGGCGCCTGGTACGCCAGCATCCTCACGACTCTCCTGATGGCGCTTGGCGCACAGATTCTGGTCGGCATCCTCAGCTTCGCCATAGCTGACCTGATCACGCAGGTCGTGACGACCGCACTGGCCGCGATCGGGCTTCTTCTCTACTTACGGCTTGTGATTCATCGAGCCCTGCTGGCCGAGGGAGCCGTGCATGAGATCGGACCCGATGCGCCATGCCCTGAATGTCATCGCGTCGTGCCGACGATGCTGTTCTGCCCGGCATGCGGGGTCAACCGCTCCGCTTCGTCGAAACACTCGCGACCACAGGTGACAGGTACCTGATGGCAGCGCAGACCCTTTACTGCGGACGATGCGGCGCGCCGCTGCTTGCCGGCGCTGCTTATTGCGGGCGATGTGGCGCACCCCAGATGGCGCTCGCCAGCATGCCTGCCGTTGCCAGGGCGATCGCCGCGCCCCCGTCGGGGCCGCCGGCGGCCTACGGATATCGCGTCGCGCAGCCCGGCGCCTTTCCGGCAGCGGGCAGGGTCAAGGTGCCCCAGCTCATGGTCATCGGCGGCCTGATCGTGATCCTGGCCGTCGCTGCAGTGGTGATCACAGCATTTGCATTGTCGAGGGCGACCGGCGGCAGTCACCCGACCTGCACCGCCAACTGCGGACCGCAGCTTGTGGCGCCGCTGGTGGAGGCCAACACGTACCACAGCAATGCGGTCGGTTACCAGGTCGATTACAGCTCGAGCTGGAAGGTGCGCAGCCAGGACGCCAACGGAATTGTGCTGGGCACTCGGGACGGCACGCTGCAGGTGACCGGCTCAAAGTCCGGACCATCCACGGGCCAGCTCATCGACAACGCCGTGGCGGCCCTGCCTTCATCGAAGTGGCAGAGCGTGATTCGCGTGTCTGACATCAGAGGAGCGCATATAGGCGTCCAGGAAGGAGAGGGCGCGATTTACTCGGCGAACTTGATCGGTCCAGGCACCACCGCGACCAAGGTTCGGTTCGCGGTTATCGCCGCTGTGCGCGGCGGCGTGGCCGTCGTCATCTTCGCAGCGGATCCCGCCGACACCAAGGACTTCGCCAGCGGGATCCCCGAGGGTCAGGAGTTCGACTACCTGTGCCAGGAATTCCGCTGGACGACGTAGGGCTGCCTCCCACGACTACGTCGCGGGGACCCCAGAGGTTACAAAGTCATGGCCGGGGGGACCCCGGCCAACCCTGCGACGCCAGCGTCGAAAGCGGCAAGTTCCCCTGAACGTGGACGCCACGCTTCTTGCCTTTGCCGGGGTCTCCCTGCTCCTCGCGATCACGCCAGGGCCTGACATGGCCGTGGTCACGAAGAATGCTCTGGCTCACGGCAAGCGCGGCGTCATCCTCACCACGACTGGCATCGCCCTCGCGCTGTCGATCTGGGTGACGGCAACCGCCGTCGGCGTGTCGGCGGTGGTGCGGTCCTCGGGGGAGCTGCTCTTCTTTCTCAAGGTCGTCGGCGCGGCCTACCTCGTCTACCTGGGCATCAGAACCCTGCTCGAGTCCCGGCACCGCCACGCCGACCTGCTGGCCGGTGCGCCACCTGTCACGCCTGCGCACGCGATCTTCCGGCAGGGTTTCATCTCGGCTCTCTCGAATCCGAAGCTGGGCGTGTTCTTCGTCACCTTCCTGCCGCAGTTCGTGTCTCCGGGCCAGGCGTTGCTCCCAAGGCTTCTGCTGCTCGGCTCGATCTTCGCGTTGATCGGCTGGACCTGGATGAATATCTACGGCTTCTTCGTGACGCGCATGCGCGATTTCATCACCGCTCCCCGCGTTCGCCAGTGGATGGAGCGCGTCACCGGTGTAGTTCTCCTGGGGTTCGGGGTGCGCCTGGCGGTCGAACGCCTCTAGCCGGTCTTCTACTCCGCCGGCAGCTCGAAGCTGATGTCATAGACGCCGCCCGTCAACTTGGCCCGGTGGATCCAGCCCATCTTCCTGAGCAACCCGAGCATCTGCTGGTTTTCCGGCAGGACGATGAGCGTGAAGGTCTGGATCCCGTGTTCGCGGGCAACCTTGCCCAGGATGCTCAGGAGCGCGCTGCCCAGCCCACGGCGCTGGTACTCGTCGATGACCGCCACCGCCGTCTCCGCGACTTCGGTGTTCGGGACACGGTCATATCGAGCCACACCCACGATTCTCTCCGTGTTGCCTCGCCTGGTTGTGGTCGCGACCAGCGCGAACCTGTCCTTGTAGTCGACCACCGCGAGACGGTGCGCAAGCGCATCGGACATTCTCTTCATCGGTGAGAAGAACCTGAAGTAGACGGTGCGCTCCGACATGGCGGCGACCGCTTCGTGGAGCAGAGGCTCGTCCTCCGGAACGATCGCGCGCACCAGCACTTTCGACCCGTCGGTGAGCTCGATCGGTCGAGGTCCGAAACCGGTCACTGCCACGACAGGTAACCGTACTCGAACTACGATTCGGCGCGAATGTGCGGAGCTCAGTACCGGCGCAACCTCGCCATCGCTGCGGGCGCCGTCGCCGCGATCCTGTTCGCCGCATTCGACGTCTACCAATGGGCGCAGGCGTATGCGTCTGACAACTTTCACAACGACCTCACGTTCTACTACGCGGCGGCCAAGGTCGGCCTGAGCCACGGCTGGCAATCGATCTACGACCTTCGGCTGCAGCAGGAAGCGCTGGATGCCCTGGGGTCTCGGATCCACATCGCAGAGCTCGCTCGGTACATCAGCCCCCCGCCGGTAGCATGGCTAGCCGTCCCTCTGACCGTGCTGCCATTCCGCGTCGCCTACTTCGTGTGGAGCGCCTTGCTTCTCGGAGCCCTCGGGTGGACCTGGTACCTCGCTGCCCCCGGCACAGGTCGAATGCGCCTCGTGCATCTCGCGGCGGCGATCGGTTGGCTGCCCGTGATCTACGGCTTGCAGCTGGGCCAGCCAGGCCTCTTCGTGGCCCTCGGCGTGGCAGGCTGCTATGCGTTGCTCCGTGGCGGCCGGCCGTTTTGGGCCGGTGTCGCGTTGGGCGCTCTCGTCCTCAAACCGCAGCTCGCGTGGTTGGTTCCAGCCGCCCTGCTGGCAAGCGGTCATTACCGCGCGTTTTGGGGCAGCGTGGTCGCGTTGGGCGCGCTCGCGCTCATTGCCGCTGTAATGGTGGGACCGTCAGGCATTGCCACCTACCAGGAACGCCTCAGCTTTGCAGCCGGGGTCCCCGTAAACCGTGAGCTGACCATCGCCGGGATCATCGGCAACGTGGCTGTGGCCCGCGTCATCCAGTTCGCCGTCGCTGTCTGGTCGTTGATCCTTGTCTACCGATTTCGGCGTCATGGCCACGAATGGATCTTCATTCCAGCGTTGGTAGGCGGCCTGGTCGCCAGCCCTTATCTCCACCTCGACGACCTGGTCATGCTCGGCCTAGCGGGTTGGCTCTACCTGCGCACCTCGCCACCACCCGGTTGGAGCTGGCTCGCGGTGTTCGCGCTCGTCATCGCAGCGGAGGGAATCCCGTTCTGGGGACCACTCCCCCTGTTCGTAGGTGAGGTGCTCGCGCTGTTGCTCATCAGCGTTGCGAAGGTGCATTTGCCTCCTGAGCCGGTTGCAGTGCCTGCCTGAACCTCTACCGGATCACTCCGCGTCCATGTACGGATAGCGATGGTCGGTGGGGGGCACGTACGTCTCTTTGATAGTGCGAGGGCTGGTCCAGCGGATCAGGTTCAAGAACGAGCCGGCCTTGTCATTCGTGCCCGACGCGCGCGCGCCGCCGAATGGCTGCAGGCCAACCACGGCGCCGGTCGGTTTGTCGTTGATGTAGAAGTTTCCCGCCGCGTTGACCAGCGTTTCAGACGCTTTGCGAATGGCCGCGCGGTCGGTCGCAAAAATCGCCCCAGTCAATCCATATGGGCTGGTCCGATCGCAAAGGTCCAGCGTCTCCTCGAATTTCGAGTCGGCGTAGGGGTAGATCGTAAGAATCGGGCCGAAGAGCTCCTCGCGCAGCAGCTTGAAATCGGGGTTCTTGGTCTCGATGACGGTAGGCCGGACAAACCAACCGGTCTTGTCGTCGCCCTTGCCGCCGGCGATGACCTTGGCGTCCTCCGCCTTGTTCGCGTACTGAATGGCCCCCATGTGCTTGGCGTAAGCCTTGCCGTCGATCACCGCGCCCATGAAGTTGCGGAAGTCGGCAACGTCTCCCTGCGGGATCGCGTCGACCCGTTCGACCAGCTCAGGCCGCAGCGTCTTCCAGAGCGATTGCGGAATGTAGGCGCGCGATGCCGCGGAGCACTTCTGACCCTGGTACTCGAAGGCGCCGCGGATCAGAGCCGTGCGCAATGCCTCGGGGTCGGCGGACGGATGCGCAACTATGAAGTCCTTGCCGCCGGTCTCTCCCACGAGCCGCGGGTACGTGCGGTAGCGGCCGATGTTCTGGCCGACCTCAGTCCACATTCCCTGGAACACCTCGGTCGACCCAGTGAAGTGGATGCCGGCGAGGCTCTTGTGCGCCAGGACCTGCTCAGAGATCTCGGCTGCGCTTCCGCAGACCATGTTGACAACCCCGGGAGGCAGCCCTGCCTCATTCAGCAGCTCCATCAGGAAGTGGCAGACGAGCAGGGTCTGCGTTGCGGGCTTGAAGACGACCGTGTTGCCCATCAGGGCCGCGGCCATCGGCAGGTTGGCGGCAATCGACGTGAAGTTGAACGGGCTCACCGCAAACACAAAGCCTTCCAGCGGCCGGAACTCCAGGCGGTTCCATGCGGTGCTGTCGTTGGCCGGTTGCTGCGCGTACAGCTGGTCCGCAAAGTAGGCGTTGTACCGCCAGAAATCGACCGACTCGCAAGCCGCATCGATCTCCGACTGGTGCACCGTCTTCGATTGGCCCAGCATCGTGGCGGCGTTGATGGTGTCCCTCCACGGGCCCGCCAGCAGCGCCGCTGCGCGAAGCAGAACGGCGGATCGCTCCTGGTAGGAGGTGGCAGCCCACATTCGGCGCGCGTCAAGCGCGGCCTCAATCGCGTCGGCAAAGTCTTTCTTTCCACCGACAGCGACCTGGGCGATCGACAGCTCCTTTCGGTGCGGAGACCGGATGTCGGCCTTCGACGCCCCCCACCGCCTCTCGCCACCGATCTGCATGGGGACGTCGGTCCGCGCGTCGGTGAGCTCGGCCAGCCGTGCCTTCAGGCTCTTCCGGTGCGGATCGCCGGGGGCATACGCGCGAATCGGCTCGTTGACGGGAGTCGGGACCTTGAAGTGTCCGTCCGCGGTCATGTCACACCCCTGGTAATAGAAGACCTTGCCGGCGCCACCACGGATGATGCCGGAAATGTGGTGACTCGCGTAGGGCGCCGCAATCCTGCGTAACCCAGGTCCGTATCCCCGTTGACCGCGTCCAGCACTCTCCCGGAGGCACCGCTGTGGCTGTCGGCTATTCCCCTGCCCGGTACACGAGCGTGTCAGATCGAGTCTGGCAAACCGCACGCCTGCTTGGGCGGCGCGGCTACGCTCTCACGCCGGCCCGCCTCGGGCGGCTTTGCCTGGGGGGCGCCCTGCCAGAAGACGAGGTCCGGTGGGCGGTTGCGGCCTCGCCTGCGCTGACCATCGCCCACGGCTTGGTCATGGAGCGCACGGCGATCGGCCGCGCCGGCGAGATCAAGGATCGTGCTGCGGCCCACGAGTCGGATTCGGCCGCGTACATGCGGATGACGACAAGCTTTGTCCGCGCGCTGGTGGCGGTGGCCCCATTCATACGTAGCGTCTCGGTTGCGGGCTCTCTCGCCAGCGGCGGATTTCGCGCCACAGACGACGTCGACCTCAACCTGATCGTCGACGACGGCCATCGCCATATGGCGTACGTGGTGGTCAACGTTCTGGGCATCCTGCACGCGCTCAAGCACCGAGCCAAACCGGTCGATGACCTCACCCGCCGGCCGATCGCGCCGCGCTTGATGACCGCCAACCTGATTCTCGAGGTCTCGCAGTGCCATCCGCTCGAGCGGCTGGACGTTGACATGGCTTACGAGCTGCTCGTCGCCGAGCCAATCTTCGGCGTAGACGTCATCGACGAGGTTCTCGATGCCAACCTCGCCCTCCTCGAGCACTTTCCCCAGCTGGCAGAAAGGATTGCGCGCCTGCGAATCGATGCGCCGTCGTGGCGCGTGCCCAGGTCTCTCTTTCCATCGGTGCTCGATGGAGCCGCACGTCGCGTCGGCGCTGCCGCGTGGCGATACATGCAATGGACGCGGCGCCAGCATCCTGAGGCGCTCGCGCGTGTCGCGTTCGTGCGCTCGACCATGCGGCCCTACACGTTGTTCGACGAGCGTGCCCGATGATGGTGACCCTGTTCGCTGTCGCGACGATCGGCCTCACCAGCATTGCGCTCTTTGCGTTCGGCTCGAACCTCCTCTACCTGACCTGGCGAGCGACGCGCCTTCGACGGGGTGTCGATGGATCGATCCCGCGCGGAAACGAGCCACGCGTTTGTGTCCAGGTGCCGATCTATAACGAGCGTTACGTCGCCGAGCGAGTGCTCGATGCGGTCTGTGGGCTTGACTGGCCGCGCAATCGATTCGAAGTCCAGGTTCTCGACGACTCAGACGACGAGACGGTCTCGATCGTTGCGGGCCGAACGGCGTATTGGCGGCGCCACGGAGTCGAGGTGACCCATGTCAGACGCGCATCACGCGAGGGGTTCAAGGCGGGGGCGCTGGCGCACGGCATGACCCTGACCACCTCGCCTTTCATTGCGATTTTCGACGCCGACTTCATGCCTGCCCGTGACTTCCTGCGCCGCACGATGGGAGTCTTCGAAGATGCGTCGGTCGGCTTCGCTCAGGCGCGCTGGGGACATCTTGACGAGGGCTACTCCTGGTTCACGCGACTGCAGGCGTTCGCGCTCGACTTTCACTTTCTCATCGAGCAGGCGGTCAGGTCAGCGGAGGGCTACTTCACCAACTTCACGGGAACTGCCGGCGTCTGGCGGAGGGCCGCGATCGAGGATTCGGGCGGGTGGAGCGCCGACACGCTGACGGAGGACCTGGACCTCAGCTACCGCGCACAGCTGCGCGGCTGGCGGGCTGCATACCTGGAAGACGTGGTGGTGCCTGAGGAGCTGCCCGTCTCATTTGACGCCTACCGGCGTCAGCAATCGCGTTGGGCCACCGGAAGCTTTCAGTCGGCGTTCAAGCTGCTGATCCCGGTGTTCCGCAGCGACGCGCGGCCGGCCGTAAAGCTGCAGGCCACCATGCACCTGCTGGCGTACGGCGTCGGGCCGGTGATGGCGCTGCAGCTCGCGTGCTACCCGTTGCTGCTTATCGGGCCGCGTTTTGAGGCGCTGCCATGGCAGGTCGCCGACGCCGGCGTGCTGTTCGTGATGATGGGAATCTCTCCCTGGGTCGGTTTTAGCGTCGCTCAGACCCGGCGAGGGCGGCCGTGGTGGCAGGCGCTGCCGTCGCTGCTGTGCCAGCTCGTCGGCGCGGGCATGTCGTTCACCGTGATCCTTGCGCTGATTCGTGCGACGCGCCGCGGCGGCGAGTTCGTGCGCACCCCAAAGCACCAGATAGTGGAGCGCGGTCAAGAGTGGCGCGACCAGGCCTACGTTCGCGTGGGGGATCCGCGTGCGATCGGAGAGGCGGCGGTGGGGGCTGCTTCGCTGACGATGGTGCCTTTCGCCGCAGCGCAGGGACAGTGGCT
>DATCPU010000135.1:0-4141 GCA_036569925.1 Candidatus Dormiibacterota bacterium | reverse complement strand
CCCGCAAGGTCGTAATGAGACCGGACCGAGGCGGCCATCGCCTCCAGCAGCTGCGCGGAAGCTGCGAGGCGACCCGCGCCCACATGCCCGCTGGCAAGGTGACCCGACTCGGGTTCGACGACGACCGTCCCGCGCTCTCGCAACGTCGCGATGTTGTCTCTGACCGCCTGCTTGAACCACATCGCATCGTTCATCGCCGGCGCCACCACCACTGGTGAGCGTGACGCCAGCACGGTCGCCGTCACGATGTCATCCGACTGGCCGTTGGCGATGCGCGCGATGACATTTGCCGTCGCCGGCGCAAGCAGCATCAGCTGCGCCCAGTCCGCGAGGGAGACGTGTGGCTCAGGCGCCCCGTCGGTCGCCCAAAGGCCCGTCAGCACCGGGCTGCCCGTGACGCCTCGAAATGAAGGGGGGCCGACGAACCGCATGGCCGAAGGGGTCATCGCCACCCGCACCTGACTGCCGGCCTGGGTGAGTGCGGAGGCCAGGTCGACGAGCTTGTAGGCGGCGATTCCGCCGGCCACCAGCAGCACGATGCGCAGCCCGCGCAGCTCGCTTGGTACTGGCGTGGGGTCTAGTGGCACGGGGTTAAGTCTGGCGCTCGCGCGCCTTGCGGATGATCTCGAGCACTTCGGCGACGGCACGCTCGAGGTCGTCGTTGATCACGACAAAGTCGTACTTGGACGCCTGCTTCATCTCCGTCTCGGCGATCTTGCGCCGCTCTGCCATGTCCTCCTCGGGATCGGCGCCCTGGCGCAGTTCCTGGCGCCTGATCAGCTCCTCTTTGGAGGGTGGCGCGATGAAGATGAACAGGCCATCCGGCGCGCGCTTGCGCACCTGCTCTGCACCCTGCACCTCGATCTTGAGCAGGATGTCGTGGCCCGCGGCCCGGGCCTTCTCCACTGCATCCGCCGGGGTGCCGTAGTAGTTGCCGTTGTAGGTTGCGTGCTCGAGAAAGAATCCTTCAGAGATGAGCTCCTCGAAGCGCTGCCGACCCACAAAGAAATAGTTGACACCGTCCGCCTCGCCCTGCCGGGGCTTGCGAGTGGTGTATGAGATCGAGTACTGCAGGCTGGAATCGAGTTCGCGCAGGCGCTGGATGAGCGTGTCCTTGCCCACGCCGGACGGTCCGCTGATGACGGTGAGCAGGCCGCGAGCGCTCATCGCTGCGACGCCCAGAACGCATCGAAGTCCGCTGGGGGACGGGCCTCGAAGGTCATGTCCGCTTGGGTTCGTGGATGGCGGAGGCGCAGCCGCCACGCGTGAAGCATCGGGCGGTCCGGGTCGCCGGGCTTTCGACCCCCGTACTCGACATCTCCCGCGATCGGATGCCCCAGCGCGGCCAGGTGGACGCGAATTTGATGCGTCCGCCCCGTATCGAGATCACAGCGCAGGAGTGTATGCCCGGTCCCTCTCTCCACCACCTCATACCGAGTGCGGGCGAACCGGCCGCCGCTGACCACGGCCATCCGCTTGCGCTCCCTCGGATCCCGCCCGATGGGACCTACGAGCTCGCCAGCCTCCTCCTTGACACGTCCGCGGACGATCGCCATGTAGGTGCGGCTGAGCGTTCGGTCTTTCAGCTGCAAAGAAAGGGCCCGATGGCTGGCATCGTTACGCGCGACGACGATCAGGCCTGATGTGCCCTTGTCCAGCCTGTGGACGATGCCAGGCCTTGCCGACCCACCGACCACCGACCACGTGCCGCCTCGCCCAAGCAGAGCGTTCACGAGGGTGCCCGTGTAATGGCCCGGCGCCGGATGAACGACCATGCCCGCCGGCTTGTCGATGACCGCCAGGTCCTCGTCCTCGTAGACGACATCGAGCGATATGGGCTCGGCTGAGGCCTCGATGGCGTACGCCGCGGGGATCTCGAACTCGACAACGTCGCCGGCGCTCACCCGGTCGGCAGGATCCGCCGCCTTGCCGTTGACCATCACCAGGTGGCCTTTGATCAGGCGCGCCGCCGCAGACCGGCTCAGCTCGGGCTCCTGCTCGGCGAGGAAGCGATCCAGACGGGGCGACGTGCCGGCCGCGATCAGGCGGCGTCTGGCTTGCGTAGGACGTACCCGGCGAGGAGCGCCACGACCCCAATGCTGATGGCCGAGTCCGCGACGTTAAAGACCGGCCAGAAGTGGAAGTTGATGAAATCGGTCACGGTTCCGAACGCGATCCTGTCGAAGCCGTTGCCGATGGATCCGCCCATGACCAGACCCAGGATCGCATCGGTCCGCAGATCACCCGGATGTCGCGCCACGTAAATCGCAAGCCCGATCGAAACGACCACCGCTGCGGTCAGGTATAGGGCAGCGCCCGCGGGAGCGAACCCGAAGGCAGCTCCCGAGTTGTGGAGATTGGTGATCCCGACCAGATGGTCGATGACCGGGACCTCGGTGCCGAAGGGAACGTTCGCGCTCACCAGGCTCTTCGTCAGCCGGTCCAGTGCAAAGACGCACAGGGCGATGACCACGAAGAGCACGCGACCCGTGGTCACGCGCGCTTGATGCCTATCCAGATCTGCTCTCCTTCCAGCATTTGCTGGTCGCCTTCGAAATCATCGGTCCGGCCCGGCTCGAGCGTAACGGACAACGTTTCGGTCTTGATGTAGTCGCCATGTTTCTCCATGGCGCGGACCAGCATGCCGTCCGCTTCATAGCGCGCGTGGATTCTGTCTTCGACATTGAGGCCGGCCTTCTTGCGGCGATCCTGGATCGCCCGCACCACTTCACGCGCCAGACCTTCGAGGCGCAGCTCTTCTGTGATCTCCGTGTCGAGCTTTACCTCAGGCGCACCAAAGGCGATGCTCTTCACATTCAGCTCGTCGCGCACGATTTGAGCGATGTCCTCGGGCAGCGGCTCACCCGGAAGCGCAATCGACGACAGCGGCTGCCGCACCTTGATCCGAGCCGCATCCCGCGCCGCGAGACCTGCCTCGACCGCCTGCCGAGCACGTGTCATGTCCGCCTCGACCTCGGCGTCGTGGTAGGAGGACGGCTCGGGGAAATTACTCAGGTGCACGGACTCGCCGTTCGAAAGGTTGCGATACATGGCGTCGGAGGAAAACGGTGCAAACGGCGCCATCAGCTGGCAGACAGTGCGCAGCGTTTCGTAAAGCGTCTGGTACGCCGCAGCCTTGTCGCGGTCGGATTGCGATTTCCAGAAGCGCCGGCGGGAGCGCCTGATGTACCAGTTCGAAAGGTCGTCGACGAAGCGATGGATTCGGCGGGCCGGCTCGTTCGCATCGTATGCGTCGAGGCCGGTCGACACCGCTACGCTGAGCCCGCTCACCTTCGACAGAAGCCATCGATCGAGGACGTGCCTCTCGGCGACCGGAACGGCGGGCTGCGCCGGGTCGAATCCGTCCAGTCGCGCATACGTGACGAAAAACGAGTAGCAGTTCCACAGCGGGATGAAGAACTG
Source organism: Candidatus Dormiibacterota bacterium (assembly GCA_036569925.1). GTDB lineage: Bacteria > Chloroflexota > Dormibacteria > Dormibacterales > Dormibacteraceae > Palsa-872. The sequence goes on along the minus strand of DATCPU010000135.1, from coordinate 718 downwards.
CTGCACGGTCTCTCTCAGCGCGACATCGAAGTTGCGGTAGTTCTCTCCCACCTGTGTTGACGTATAGAAGTACCAGCGCACCGCATCCGTGCCGAAGGTGTCGAAGAGGTAGTTCGGGTCGAGCACGTTGCCGCGCGACTTCGACGCCTTCTTGCCTTTCGTGTCGACCACGTGGCCAAGGCAGATTACGTTTTCGTACGCATTCTTCGCGAACAACAAGGTCGAGATTGCCAGCAGCGAGTAGAACCAGCCACGCGTTTGATCAATCGCCTCCGAGATGAACTGCGCCGGAAAAGTCTCATCGAACTCCTGTTTGCCGCTTCGCGGATAGCCTCGCTGCGCGAACGGCATCGAGCCGGAGTCGAACCAGGTGTCGAGCACCTCCGGCACCCGCTTCATGAGCCCACCGCACTTTTCGCACGCGAGGGTGACGGTGTCGATAAACGGCCTGTGCAGGTCCACGTTCTCCTCGAGGCCCAGCTCGGCCGACGAGCTCACACATTTCTGCTCCCCGCATTTCTCGCACACCCAGAAGGGAAGCGGCGTGCCCCAGTAACGCGAGCGTGAGATCGCCCAGTCGACGTTGTTTTCGAGCCAGTCACCCATGCGTCCAGTCCTGATATGCGCAGGCACCCAGTTGGTAGCCGCGTTGTTGGTGATGAGCTCTGCCTTCCGATCGGTCGTCCGCACATACCACGAGTCAAGCGCGTAATAGATG
>DATCPU010000134.1:0-16463 GCA_036569925.1 Candidatus Dormiibacterota bacterium | reverse complement strand
GCCCACCGCTGTGCTAAGCCCGCCGCAGGCCGAAGAGCTTTTCGTGTCCATGCGCCGGCTCTCGGCCGCCGGCAAGTCGATCATTTTCATCACCCACCGGTTGCGGGAAGTTACCAAGGTTGCCGACGAGGTGACGATCCTCCGCCACGGGCGCGTGGTCGCCGACCGTAGCGTCGCGGGTCTGGACCACCACCAGATGGGGGTGCTGATGGTTGGCGCCAGCGACTCCGATCGCATCCTTGAAGGCCGGGAAGAAGCGGCCGGCGAATCTCTGCTCGAGCTGGACTCTGTGAGCGTCGAGGGCCGCGGCGTGAAAGCGCTCGACGGCGTCGATCTTGTGGTGCACCGAAGCGAGATCGTCGGCATCGCCGGCATCAGCGGAAACGGGCAAACAGCGCTGGCCGAGGTCGCGGCTGGGATCGTCCGGCCAGCTTCAGGGAGGCGGACGTGCTCGGCGCAAGCCCTCGCATATATACCCGAAGACCGGCTCAATCGCGGTCTGGTCGGCACGATGTCAATTGCTGACAACCTTGCGTTTAGGCGGTACAGGAACCGGACGATGAGCCATCCGCTTTGGCTGTGGACCGGTCGCATTGTCACGCTTGCCCGTGGCCTCATCGACACCTTCAACATCCCCACCAACCGGCCCAGATCGATGGTGTCCGAGCTGTCGGGCGGCGGCCTTCAGCGCGTGCTGCTTGCGCGGGAGCTCTCCGAGGAGCCTGACGTGATCATCGCTGCGCAGCCGACACGCGGCCTCGACGTGGCGTCGGCAGCGATGGTGCGCAGACAGCTCCTCGGCCACCGCGAACGCGGTGCGGGCGTGATGCTCATCAGCGAGGACCTGGACGAGGTGCTTGAACTTTCCGACCGCGTGCTGGTGATCTTCAAGGGCGCCATCGTGGCGGAGTACGCGGCGAAAGACTTCGACCGCGCCGAGATCGGCCTACGCATGGGCGGAGAGGTGTGATGGGAATCTCGCTGCGGCTCGAGCGGAGGATGGGCGCTCCCGTTGCGTTGCGGATCGCCGTTCCGGTGTTCGCTGTCGTCGGAGGATTGGTGGTCGGGGGGGTTGTGATGGCGCTGGGCGGCCATGACCCGATCGACGCCTACGTCTCGGTTTGGGAGGGCTCGCTGGGTTCCACCGACGGACTGCAGAGCACGCTCATCAAGGCGACTCCCCTGGTGCTCACCGGCCTCGCGGTGGCGACTGCGCTTCGCGTCGGCCTCTGGAACATCGGTGGCGAGGGCCAGCTCATAGCCGGCGCAATCGCCGCCACAGGTACCGGCCTTTATGCGGCTGCGCTGCCCGCACCGATTCTCCTCGTCGCGATGATCCTCGCCGGGTGCGCCGGAGGCGCCGTGTGGGCTGCCATCGCAGTGATCCCGCGAGCCTTGATCGGGCTCAACGAGATCATCGTCACCCTTTTTATGAACTACATCGCGATCCTTTTCATGGACCACCTGATCTTTGGACCGTGGGGCGACCCAAAGGCGTTCGGCTTCGCTTACTCCCGAGCCCTGCCCGATGGTACTAGCCTTCCGCTCATTCCCGGCACCGGTGTGCACATAGGGATCCTCCTGGCAGTGGTGGTCGCCCTTGGAGCCTGGTGGCTCATGGAACGCACGCCGTGGGGCTTCTCGGTGCGTGTGGCAGGTGGCAACCCGCGCGCGGCCGAGTATCTCGGATTGGGTATCAGCCGGCGAATGGTGGTCGTACTGGCCATCTCGGGCGCGATCGCGGGGCTGGCCGGGGCGATCGAGCTCACGGGCGTGACCAACCGCCTCCAGGAAGGTATCTCCGTCAACTACGGCTACAGCGGCGTGCTGATCGCCTTCCTTGCGCGAGGCCGGCTCCTCGCCGTGGGCATTGCCGCTTTCCTGTTTGCAGCGCTGGTGGTTGGCAGCTATGCGCTACAGACGACTGGCGTTGCCCAGCCGATCGCCACCATCATCCAGGCCTTGATCATCGTGTTCCTGCTCGCGGGTGACGCTGTGCTCGCCTTCCGGCTGCGGGTGACGCGCCCTGCGTTTGTCGCCGACGTCGCAGCCGCAGGCGGACTGCCGTGAGCTTCTGGGTGAATTCCTTGAGCGTCGGCATCGTGCTGGGCACTCCTCTTGCCTACGCAGCGCTGGGCGAGCTGATCGCCGAGCGCGCCGGTGTCATGAATCTTGGCGTCGAAGGCATGATGCTCATGGGGGCCGTGGTCGGGTTCATAGTCGCCGTCAACACGCATAGTGCGGTGGCGGGCTTTGCCGCCGCCGCCGCGGCAGGCGCTGGTCTCGCCTCCCTCCACGCGCTGATGACCATCGGACTGCGCGTGAACCAGATAGTCATGGGCCTGACGCTGACCATCCTCGGAGCCGGATTATCCGCGTACGTCGGCACCGGATATTCCGGGCGCAGGCCGGAGGTCAACATCTCGGCGATACCGATTCCAGGCCTGTCGTCGCTACCGGTGCTCGGCAAGGTCCTGTTCACCCATGACGTCTTCGCCTATGCAGTTCCCTTTCTCGCCTTGGCGATCTGGTTTCTTCTGTACCGAACTCGCTTGGGCCTGTGGCTGCGAGCAGCGGGCGAGCAGCCAGGAGCTGCCGACGCGTCCGGCGTACCGGTATTCGTGATCCGCTATGTCGCGGTGATCGTGGGCGGCGGCCTGGCCGGCCTGGCCGGGGCCTACTTCTCAGTTGTCTACACCCAGGGCTGGGCAGAGGGCATGACCAACGGGCGCGGGTGGATCGCGATCGCGCTCGTGATATTCGGTACCTGGGACCCCATCTGGGTCTTGCTCGGCGCCCTTTTGTTCGGGTTCGTCGACGGTCTGAATTTTGAGCTCCAGGGGATCGGCGTACCGGTGTCGACCCATCTGCTGGCCATGATGCCCTACGTTTTCACCCTGGTCGTGCTGGTCGCGACCTGGACCCGCATGCGCCATCGGCACGTGGGCATGCCGGAGGCACTAGGACTTGCGTACGAGCGGGAAGCGCGTTGACTCCAAGGAGGAAGTAGATGGCACAGATCAGGCTCGCAGTGGCGCAACCCCGCACCTGGTACGGGTCAGATGAGCGGCGCAACCTCGAGGAGGCGATCCGTCTGGTCGCCCAGGCGGGCGCTACTGAATGCGACCTGCTCCTCTTCCCGGAGAACTTCCCCGGCCCCTACCGTGAGCGCGGCCGGTACGACGCGATCGGCCCTCTGTCGGCCGCGGCGAAAGAGCACCACGTGTCGATTGTCGCCGGAACCTCCGAGGAGACGGAGCCCGGGAGCAACCGCTTCCACATCATCGCGGTCGTGATCGGGGCAGACGGAACCGTGAAAGGTCGCTATCACCGCACCCACCCGGTGGGTCCATACATCTATCCGGGTGGTGACCTCTGGGACTTCAAGTACGAGGCGGCCGATCAGTTCCCTGTGTTCGACATGGGGTGGGGCAAGCTCGGCCTGCTCGTCTGCAGCGAGGTGTTCGTTCCCGAGATCGCCCGCATCCTCGCGCTGAAGGGAGCCGAGGTTTGCCTGATGCACGCAGGCCTTCTGATCGATGAGCTCGGCTACACCGACAACTGGCGCACGCTCGTGCGGGCTCGGGCGATCGAGAACCTGATGTACACGGCGACGACCGTGCACCTGTTTCCCGAGGAGTTCGGACGCAAGTACCGCCAGGCAGATTTGAAGCTGCCCCCGACCGGATCTCACCTGACAGCCGGCATCGCGATGATCGCCTCCCCTGAGCGGGTCCTTTGCGAGAGCCACGAGCCCGGATTGCTCAGCGCAGTCCTCGACCTCGATCGAATCCGGTGGCTACGCGAGACGGACGAGGAGCTGATCGTTCCGGCGCCATACCGAACGATCCCCGGCGTCCTCAAGTGGCGGCGGCCTGAGCTGTATGGGCAACTGACCGCGGAACCGACCGTCAGTGACGCTCACCATCGAGGTAGTCCGTCCGAACGTCAGGCCCTCGACTAGCTGAACCACCCCGCTATGTCGACCACCAGATCGGTCGAGCCCGTCGCGTTGTAGAAGTTCAAGGTTCCGCCGGAGCTCAGCGTAGCCACAGCCAGGTTCGGAACGGTCTGGCCTTTCACCCAGTTGAGGTCGGAGGTGGCCGGCCGGGCGTTCGGGTACACAGTCAGGAAGCCGGCTGCCGTCGTATCAGTCACTGTGACATTTAGAAACACCGCGGTGGTGTCGGAAGGTATGCCGTCAATTCCCGCGATCTGTTGATTGGCAAGGCTGCGATTGGGGCCGATGGCGCCGCCGCCGACCCTGGTGTCGAGCATTCGAGCCGGATTGGTCGCGGTAAACAACTTGCCCGAGGCTGTGACGTCCGTGAAGTAGCCGCTGACGTCGACAACCACGTCCACATTGCCCTGCGCGTTGAAGAGGTTCACTTTGCCATCGGGGCCTACTTTTACGATGGCGCGGTTCGACACCGTCCTACCCGGATTCCAATTGAGGGTTGACGCCGCCGGCTGCGTGGTCTGACTCGGGTAAACCGTTAGGAAGCCAGCAGTAGTGGTATCAGTCGCTGTGACATTGAGCACGACGGCCGAGACTCCGCTCGCCGGCACTCCACCCTGTCCGAAAATCTGAAGTGCAAGGGTGCTTCCACCGCCCATGCTCGGACGGGTGATCCGCGTGTCGAGTAAGCGCGCCGGCGCTAGCCCGTTATAGCCGCCGGCGGTCCCGATCGGAGCAGCGAAGTAACCCTCCACGTCGACTACCACGTCCGTCCGACCAGCCGCGTTGTAAATCGTGACCTGACCGCCCGCGCCCACTCGCGCGTTGACGAGGTTCGCCCGCGTTTCGCCACGGCCCCAGTTGAGGTTGGAGGCCATGGGCCTGGTTTGGCCGGCCGGCCAAACTGTGAGGACGCCGGACTCCGTGGTTCGCGTTACGGTCACATTCAGGATTACAGCGCTGGCGCCGGTCGGTACTCCCGAGGTGCCGCCTGCCACCGTCAGGTTGAGAGACATTTGGGACCCCAGCGTCTGCGAGGTCAGCCGAGTATCGAGCAGGCGGTGAGGGCTCTGAGCTGTGAAAGCCGCCGGGCTGGCAGGCGGACTGGCGGGCGTGTCAATCTCGTAGTAGGCGCTTATCAGGGTGTTGAGGTGGATGGAAGGATCTGTAGTACGCACCTGTAGGGTGTAGGAGCCGACCGGGACTGCCGAGGCCCACAATGCGATGGTTCCCCCGTTTCCTGTGGCGCTGGCCACGGTCTGGCCAGAGGCATTGACGATCGACACCGCAGTCGGCTGGCTGCCGCCTTCTAGATCGACCAAGGCGTGGTCGTTACCGTTTGCGGTTTGCTTGAATGGCCATGCGCAGCCGTGATCGATGCGAGTTCCATGGCCGTCACAGGAAGCCCCGTTGTCGCCAGTGGAGTGGTACTCAAAAGCAGGAACTGTGCCCGGGGCGGCGTGTTCGTAGGCAGTCAGCACCTGCCCATAGGTGACGAACAGCATTCCATCCCCGGCGCCGAGGGCGCTCGGCGGCGAGCTGGCATTTTGTTCGTCGTAAGGCCAGATGTCGGCTCCGCCGCCAGAGGGTGACACAGTCGAAGCGGCGGTCGCGCCGCTCCACACTGGCTGACCGCTGGTCGCGGCCAGTCCAAAGATCGTTCCCGTGTTGCTGCCCACGTAGACGGTGCCATCCAGCTCGAGCGGAGGCGTGTCGAGCTGCCCATCGCCGTCGGAGGCCCATTGCAAACCCTGGTCTGAAACTCGGTGCGCCTCGATCCCGCACGTGATTCCGCAAGTGACGCGGTTCACGCCGGTGGTGAGGTCAGTCTCGTAGTACGCCAGGGTGCTGTCTATCGCGGGCACATTTAAGGACGTGAAGGTGGCCAGCTGGGCACCGGTCCCGGCATCCAGCACATAGCCGGTGTTGGCGTCTGACCGGCGCGCATACACGCGGCCACCAGCAACCGGCGTGGTCCGCCCGCCGCCACCTGTCGTTGGTCCGTTGAAGTGCCATATCGTGTTTCCGTTCGTCGGCGAGACGTCGTTGAATTGGGCGGCCTGGCCAACGTATACGCCGCCGGCCGTGACAGCTGGAGCGCTGTTGTCCGCGCCGGCACTGGTGTTCATCCAGAGCTGGTGGCCGTCGAGCTCGCTGAGCGCAGTCACTGATCCAATGCGTGGTACGAAGACGGTCCCGTTCGAGGCGGTCAAGGGCCCGAAGCAGTCCGAGTCGGGGAGCTGCGTTTGCCATGCAATGGTGCCGGTGCCGGCGTCCACCGCGTCGACAAGACAGCTGGCGTTGCTCGTGAATACGCGGCCCGCGTCATATGAGAGACCGGCATAGTGACCAGACGTTTCAGGCCCCAGGGCGACGGGTCCGAAAAACGTCGAGCCATCCGACTCATTGAGAGCCAGCAGCGCCTCCTGCGTCAGGAGGTTGTACGTCACAAATACGTGTCCGCTGCCAACGATCGCGTAGGAGGGGTGCGAGGGAATGTTCGCGCCCCAACGGACCCGAAGGGGGGGCGCTATGCCGCTGGCCGATTGGACCCCGGTATGAGCCGGATCAGACTGGAACTGAGACCCCGGGTTGGCACTTACGATCGTGGACGCGGCGACGGTACGGGGGGCCTGCAAGCCTGATGACAGAGGCGCCGCGGCCACCACCCCCATCAGCAAGGCAATCGATATCGACGCTCGAACCGCGCCACCGACGGCGCGCTGCCCCGCCAACTCACACCGACAACGCGCGGAACCCTCCCGGTACTCGGTCGCGAACGCGGCTTGCTGAGGACCGCGTACTAGACGAGGCCCAGCCGGTCGATCGCGAGCAGGGCCAGGATCTTGCCCCCCTCGATGACGCTGTCGACCTCCACGAACTCGTGCACGTCATGTGACAGGCCGCCCGCCGGCCCAAGCTCGACGATGCTTGGAATCCGCGCCTCGTGGATCATGAACGTGGCATCCGTGCCCCCCGGCGCCGTTTCCAGGTCCGGCTCGAAACCCAGAACCTGAGCGGCCCTGCGGCGTTCCTGCTGAACGAGCGGAATTGCGCCGGCTTCCTCAAACGATGGCGCCATCGCGACTGGAGGCACCGAGTTGAGCTCCCTGATCTCATAGGTCCACCCGCCACGGTCCACTCGGCTTTCGATGTACTCCCGGACCGCCGCCACCACCGCGTCCGTCGTTTCTCGAATGTCGGACGGGTAGCGCATGCCTTGCGGGAAGCGGATGTCGATCGTCGCTTCACACCAGTCGGGGATGGCGTTTACGCCGGCGCGTTCCACGGACGGCGCACCGTCCATCCGAACCTCGCGCACGCCGCCCCCCGCGATCGTGGTGCCGACTGCCATGGTCATCGGTCCGAGCAAGGAGGGGTTGAGCGCTTTTCCCACGCGCTCCGCCACATCCTTCGCTCCATCTGTCAGGGCGACGATGATTCGCGCCATCGCCGTGACCGCATTCACGCCGAGCTCAGGGGTGGCCGCATGCGCCGCTCGGCCGCGCGTGGTGATGGCGAGCTGCACCGCGCCCCGATGACCCACGACCGGGACCCAGCCATATGAACCGTCGAGCGCTACACCGCTGACATCGGTCAGCATCCCTTCCCCATCGCGTGGTCCCGATAGAAATCCATGGGTGCCCAGCCATGAGTCTGTTGTGCAGGCGAAGCTCTTGATCCCTGTCGCCGAGTCTTCCTCGTCAACCGTGTAGGCCGCCACCACCGTTCCGCCGAGCTTGACATCCAACTGTCCGCATGCGCGCGCCAGCGCGCTCATCGCGAGCAGCGCCGACGCCACACAGCCCTTGTTGTCGAAGCTGCCGCGGCCGTACAGGATCCGCCGCCGGCGCTCGGTCCGATGCTTTTCCCAGATCTTCGACATGCGCGGCCGGATCTTCGCCTCGAACCGGCTCGAGCCCACTTCCACAGCGATGCGATCGCCACCCAGGTACTCGACCCAGCCATCAGCACCCGAGTAGGGATCGCCGTCGACCCACCTCTGCCTCTCCCCCGGCGGCACTGCGTCGGTGTGGGCTTCGATCACAAAGGCCGTCGATCCAACGCCCCCGAGCACCTCGATCACGTTCTCGCTGTTGGGTCCAACCACTTGCGACGTGACGGTGGTTCCGTGGAGCGAGGCTGCAGCGTGCACCTTGCCCACCATGCTGTTGGCATCGCCGGCAGTGCCTTCGGCACCCGATGGGCTTTCCGTGCGGATCAGGCCTTTGAGGACTTCGAGGATTCGAACCGCCTCATCGTCGACCGCGGCCAGCACCGCCGACTCGAGCCGGCTCAGCTTCTCAGCGCTGTTCAGAGCCGCGCTCTCCGCTTTTCCGACGAAGTGACCACAGCTGCAAGGCGTGCTCGACCTCCAGCGCCGCTTGCCAGCCCAGGGCTGGCGGTCCAAGCTCCATTCGCATCGAACGCGCCGCCTTTCGCGCCAGCTCTGGATCGGCGGCGGCGGCGCCCGCGAGCCGCATGGCAGCATCGTCGACTTCTGCCTCCGGCAAAGCGCTCCACGCCATCCCGAGCTCAACGGCTCGCCTCCCATCAATCTCGGCCCCGAACAAGCTGATTGCCGCCGCCGCCTCGCGGCCGGCCAACCGGCCCAGAAGCTGGAAGTGGCCCCCTCCGGGATGAATGCCGATGCGTTGGAAGCCGCTCATAACGCGAGCCGACTCCGCAATGATCCGTACGTCGGTCGCAAGCATCAGGTTTAAGCCGGCTCCGACGACATGTCCCCGAACGGCAGCTACCGTTGGCGGCAAAAGCTCGCCCACCCGCACGAAGCTTTGGTAAATCAGACCCAGCGTTTCGTACTGCTCAGGCGAGGCTGGGTCGAGACTGGCGGCATCGAGGATGGCGCGATGCGCTCCAGAGCAAAAGGCCGAGCCATTTGCCTTCACGACGACCGCTCCAACATTCTTATCAGCGTCGACCGCGTCACAGGCTGCCACCAGCTCGCGAACCATGTCAGGCGTGAGGGCATTCCTCCTTTCCGGCGCATTTAGCGTTATCGCCGCTACGTGACCGACGATTTCGAGCAGCACCTCGCTCATGCCGCCGTCTCCTCCCACAAATCTCGGTCGGCGATGAAGCGTCCGAGCTCGAGTGCCCACTCCGCCTCGGTCCGGTAGACGTCGCGCCAGCGCCACAAAGCGGTCGTGAAGCGGTGAAGCGAGTGCTCCTCGGTCATCCCTATTGCTCCGTGTACCTGGTGCGCGGCGGCGGCTACCCGCGACGCCGCCCGACCCGCGACCACTTTCGTTGCAGCGATCTGCTCGCGGTGCGGCTTGGCCAGCGTCGTGGCGATCATGATGTCGGCGACCCGCGCTTCCATGGCGAGATTCGCGAGGTGATGTTGCACCGCCTGAAACCGATTAAGTGGCTGACCGAACTGATGCCGATCGCGCGCGTACTCCACTGTGAGATCCCGCACCCGCGCCATCGCCCCTCCGATCTGGACCGACGTCATGAGGGCGCCGAGCTCACTGGATGGGGATTCCGGTCTGAAAACGTTCTCGGCAAATGGTTCGGACTCGCCGAAATACGCTGCAGCACGCACCGCGACGCCGCTCGCCGGCAGACCTTCGGCACCGACCATTGCCAAGCCCGACTGCTCAATGGCGGCGGCGGAAGTGCCGCCCTTCCTTCCGAAAACGGCAGTTGCGGTGTCCAGCAGCAGATCGGCGACTTCGGGGTCAATGCCTTGATATGACGATCCAGGACCCTGTGCGGAGAGGGAGCGCGCGACGATAGTGCGCAGAATCTCCGTAGTGCCGCCGCGAAGCGTGAACCCAGGCACCGACGTAATGGCGCCCTTCAAAAGCCGATCGAACCTGTCGGACCTTTGACCGGGTGGCACCAACAGCCGAGCGGACTCGACGACGTCGCCTTCGAAAGCCGTGCCCAAACACTTGAGCATGCAAGCGGCGCTCATCGGCTCTTCGCCGGCTTGCAGCTGCCCCGCAACGCTTAGGGAAAGAGCGCGGAGCGACCACAGGCGGGCCGTGAGCTCGCCGAGCGCCTGCAGCCTATGGTCATCAGGCGAAGACGAAATAATCCGGGCAAGCTCCGCCAGGAGCGGGAACGTCGACAGAAAGCGTTCCGGGCCGCTTCGCTCGTACGCAAGCTCCGACGTGACCTGCTGCCAGCCGTCACCCTCTCGGCCGACCAGCATCGCGTCCGGCACGAACGTGCCATCAAAGACGACTTCGCTGAAATGTGGTTCACCCGACATCAGGCGAATAGGCCTGACCACCACGTCCTTGGCACGGAGATCGACGATGAGCTGGCTCAATCCGGCATGTTTGTCAGCGAGCCCAGGTTCGGTGCGAACCAAGGTCACCATGAAGTGATTTCGGTGTGCATGGCTGGTCCACAGCTTCGTCCCGTGCAGCGTCCAGCCGCCTGCCACGCGCGCCGCCGTAACTCTGACGGACGCCAGATCGGAACCCGAGTCCGGCTCGGACATGCCGATACTGAAAAAGCACTCGCCATTGGCGATCGCTGGGAGGAAACGAGTCCGCTGCTCGTCGGTGCCATAGCGAAGCAGCAGCGGTCCAGTCTGCCTGTCGGCAATCCAGTGGGCAGCGACCGGTGCGCCGCCGGCGAGCAACTCCTCCAGCACTGTGTACCTTTCGATCTGGGTGAGGTCTCGACCACCGAAGCGCTTCGGCCAAGTCACGCCGACCAGCCCGCGGCCAGCGAGCTTTCGCGAAAAGTCCGGGTCATAACCTGTGAGCCACGCGTCGCACCGCGACCATGAATTGCTGGCACGAGATTCCTCTGCGATGAGATCGCGCACGTCGTTTCTGATTCGCTGAAGGGTCAATTCGGACGCCGCGGTGTCAGTCATTTACCCATGGTCCGAACTGGACTCGCCATCCACCGGAACACTATCCACAATTGGCTAACTGATGTAGTACGGGGAGCGGCGGTACATCACGATTCAGACTCGCTCGTCACCAGCCGTTCTAGACGCTCGAGCGATGTCTCTAAATCGTCGGCGACGTCGGCTTCTTCGCCGTGGCGGCCGTGAACATCAGCGTGGCTGCAATTCCCATTCCGACCGCCATGGCCACGTAGGCCAGGGTCGGACCGGACGTGTCGAAGAAGAAACCGGCGGCGGCCGGGGCCAACGCAGGGCCCAACCCCTGCCCGATCCTGATCCCACCCAGGGCGGCGCCGGCTCCTGTCCCCCGACGCCTCGCGAGATCGATCACCGATTCAGCGGTCAAAGTCAGAACCGCGCTGACTGCACCCCCAACGAGCGCCAGGCAAACCGAGACGGTCAAGATGCTGTAGCTCAGGAACGCGAATCCCAGGAGGCCGGCGATCGCGGCTGCCAAGCACGCCAGCGCCGGAATCCGCACCCCGACTCGGTCGGCCCAGCTCCCTACGAGTGGCCCGCCGGCGATCGAGCCCACCAGAAATGGGATGAGCAGCAAGCTGGTCAACGAAGGGGTGCCTTGATGGCGTTCGACAAGGAATGGCAGGAGGTAAGTCGCGCCCACGCCCGCGCCGAGATTCAACGCGGCCACGACCGCCAATGAAGTCGCCGCCGGGATGGCAAGGAATCGCAGCGCCGCAACAATGGACTGCCCGATCGAGCCCGTACGCGCCGCTCCTTTGAGCTCAGGTTGGGTCGCCGTGAGCGGCAGCAACAGAACGGGCAGGAATGCGACACAGAGTGAATAGCCTCGCCACCCGAGCCAGGGCGAGAGCAACCCGGCGAGGAGAAATCCCGTGCCCTGGCCAACGTTGATGGACGCCTGGAGGATCCCCAACGCGCGCGCGCGTCCTACGGTGTAGGCGTCAGCGATAAGCGCATAGCTGGCGGACACTATGAATGGGCCGCAAAGCCCGATGCAGATCTGGCCGGCCAGGAACATTGCCCCGTTGAAGGACTGCCAGCGAAGCAGCTGCCCGGCGAGCATGAAACCCAGGCCGATGAGCATGATCGGGCGGCGCCCGTAGCGGTCGGCCAACACCCCGACAGGTACCTGCAGCACCACATTGATGAGTCCCTGGACGAGGAAGAACTCCCCGAAGCCGGCCGCGCCCACGTGTAGGTCGCGCGCGACTTCTGCGTAGAGCGGGGTCAGTCCGAGGTAGGAGAGGAAATTGACAAAGACCGCCGCATTGGCAGTGAGCGCAATCCGGCGGCGGTCGGCGCCAGAGGTCGCAATCACGTCGAACAGGGTGTCAAATTGGAGCTGACGAAATGGAACAGAGCGCGAACGCTGACGCGAGCTGACACTCTCCGAGGCTCAGCCCGGACCTAGTCCCACCAGAAGTCCCATCGCCGGCTGGGGATCAATGAACGGGCGAGAAGTCGGCCTCCTCTTTAGCGCGCCGGTGCGGGTTCACGCAGCACTAAGCAGTAACCCTTGCCTTTCTCAGTCACCAACTCGCAATTAGGTTTGAAGGGTGATAGCTTGGAGCGAAGACGCGTGATGTAGCTCCGGAACTGCTCAACCGATGCTTCTGGGTCCCATGCCTGGGCTGCAATCTCCCGAGCTGCATAGAACTGATTCGGACTCGCTAAGAAGAATGCCAGAAGCTGCCACTCACGTTTGGTGAACGAGACGTCGGCTACAGCACCGGTAACCCTTCGCGCCGATGCATCGAAGACGAGGGCGCCCAGCTCGATACGCGTAGCGAGGGGTACCACGGATACGGGACCTGGTCGACGCATCTCGGCCAAGATCACTCCGATCAGGACATCTGGGGCGAATGGCTTTGGAAGCACTTCGTCAGCGCCTGCTTTGTAAATTTCGAGAGTCTCTTTGGTTTCGTCATACGACTCGACCAGAACGATCAAGGGAGCATTCAGTACCGACTGGAACTTTCCCACCTCCGCCGGCGTGATGGGAGCATCGACGCTCGTTCCGACGATGACCATGTCGAATTTGTTGCCGCCGTCAAGCTGACGCTTGGCCTCGTCGAGCTCGGCGACACTCTCAAATTGCCCGCCCGCCATTTCGACGACATGGGAGATGACCCCGCGGTAGCCAGCGTTCGCGTCGACGACAAGCACGCGTGGCCGGCTGGCCTTCAGCCGACTATGAGAGGTTGCCTTGCTCATCGCCATTGAGTTTCTGCCCCGTACAAAACCTGCCAGCGCTTAGGTCAGGTCGGCTCGTTCGTCACGGGCTCCGATCCCTCCCCCGACAAACCATAGGGCAATTACTCGAGGTCGCAGGTTCGATTGCTCTCGCACGCGCAAGAAGTCAGCTGTCACGTGTGTGTCGGCCGCAAAATCTCTTATGTCGAGCCGCGGTGGAAGGCGTTTGGTATGAAGAGTTTTCTTGCTTGCTTTGTTGCGCTGCATGCGAATAGGGCCACCTAAAATTTGATCATTGGGGATTCGGCCGAAGAGCGGCATCAGACGTCCGCTGGCTGGTGAGGACCTCAAAACCACGCATTGGGAAGATGCTCACCACTGGCTCAGCATCTATGCAGATCCCTGGAGTTCAAGCGGGGACTTCTCGGGCGTGTGCGCAGCGACGTTGCCGCTCTTCATCCGACCGCGCGTAAAGCGGTTGAAATGGATGTGCGGATCATCGAAGACCAAATGCAGGGATACCAAGTGCGCATCGAACTCTGGTACACACGGTTATGGGAGCTCCATGGTTTTCGGCTTGACCCTGCAAGCCGCCTAATCCGACATCAAGGTATGGAAGTTGCCCTAACAAAGCGAGAATTCCAGAGCCATGGATATTCGCTTGTCTTCCGCCCGACCGCCGGTCGTCCGCTTAGCTGAGTATCTACTTCCTTCAACGAGGGCGGAAATAACAGGCGCAGCAATTGACGACGAAGGCAAATTGGCTGCAACAATTCTTGCGCATTGACACTCTCGCTAGTTCCATGTATTTGTGACGGACTCCAAAGGTGCAGCTATCACAGGAAATAACGACCGCGATGTGTCGCCGCTCGGATGGCTGACAAGAATTCGGAGGGGCTCGAAAGCACGGGTCCCGAGAACGAGACCTTAGAGGACCAGATTGACCACTGGATGGAGGTTCTCGACCGCTGGGTGAAGCGCATTGACGCGGGCCTACGCGAGGAGAACGGCGACCCTTCCGGGCCAGACGGCGAAGAGCGTGGATGAATAGCAACCGCGGAATGCTGGATGGGCCAGCGGAACCTCTTACCCACCGAGAGATCGAGGTTTTGCTGGCGTGAGCTTCCTCTTCCGCGCCGCCTACCTCGTCGGGTTCAAGCCGTGGGACTCGGGTGTTCCTCCGCCGCAGCTCGTGGCGGTGGTCGAAGGATCGGACGCGCTGCCACCGGAGAAGGCGCTGGACCTCGGCTGCGGCACCGGCACGAGCAGCATTTACATGGCCCGGCACGGCTGGGATGTCACCGGCATCGACTTCGTGCCGCGCGCGGTGACCGTAGCGAGGCGCAAAGCCGCCGAGGCGCAGGCCTCACCGCGGCTAATGGTCGGCGATGTCACGCGGCTGACCGAGCTCGGGATCGGGACCGACTACTCCCTGCTGCTGGACCTCGGGTGCTTCCACAGCATTCCCGACGCCGGCCGCGACGCTTACGTGCGCGGCGTCACCGCCCTCGCGCGCGCGGGCGCGACCCTTTTGCTGTTCGGCTTCGTCCGTGGCGACGGCAGGGCCTCGCGCATCGGGCCCCGAGGGTTGGCGCCAGCCGAGGTGGCGCAGCGGTTCGCCGGCGGATGGGACGTCGACGCCGAACACCGCGGCGGACCGATGTTCGGATCCGCCGCCTACTGGTACACGCTCCACCGACGCTGACGTCCGTATTCGCGCAGGGGCGCCAACTGTCGTCGACTAGCGCCGTTTTTCGCCCGCGTTGGTGTATCGGGTCAGCTGTATCTGCTTCGAGAGCCCGTAGGCCGTCGGGAGGTCACGATCGTTCCCGACGAACACACGACCGATAACAAGTACTGACTTGTTCGGCGAAGGGATCGGTGTCATTCCCTGCGACCCGCTTCCTTTCCAGCCCGGTCCGCTGATCAGGTAATCGCCAGCCGCGGTTCCGGTGGCGCGTGTGCCGACGTAGGCAAAATCAGTGCCGCTTGTCGGATCGGTGAACTGCACGCTGTAGTAACGGCTCGCCATTTCCGGCACGTGCAGCACGAGCGGCCCTTTGGCGAGGTCGAGCCAGCCACCGATGTACAGCAGGTCGTCGGCCCCGGTTGCCAACAAACTGGCGTCCGACGCGGCGGGCGACACGCGATTGGGCACCGCGTACAACGTATTGATGGGAATCGGGCCGCCGCCGAGACCATGGTTAAGGGCCGCCCTTTTGAATGCGCGGTACGTAATCCGCGGCCAGAAATAAACGAAGACGAACGCGCCTAGTACCCACACGATGATTGCCACGGCCACATACGTAACGAACGCCTTCCCGCCCATAGAGAACTGTCGGTACGCGGCCCACGCGAGGATGGCCAGGATCACGAAGGTGATGGGATATCCGTGCTTCAGAATGAACCTGTTCAGGTCAGTGCACTCTGTTGATTGGCGGCACGTGGTACTCGCCATCGAGCACAGCACGGCCGGGCAGATAAGCGCGGAGCGTCAGCTTGAAGTTGCCTGCCGGTGCGGGCAGCCAGTTGGACTCGTGCCCTAAGGGAGGCGTCGGCTGCAGATAAATGTCGATCGAGCCATCGGCATTCGGCATGAGGCCGGACCGACTCCCGATACCGTAGCGATCGATGGCGTTGCGTACCATGAACCCAGCCACGTCGGTCATGGTCAGCGACCAGAAGGCATCGTTCGGCGGGAGTTGTCCATCGGGAAAACGCAGAACGTACGCGCGCCGGCCATTCAGTGTCTGCCCTGCGCTGTCGACTGTCGTTGTCCAGTACGCCGCCTCCTGCACCACATTGACGGCGGGAAGGATTCTGGCGCATGCGGCCCGGACGAGGACGCCATTGCCAGGCTGGCCGCACTTTGTGGTCGTGCTCCAACCGTTGACAGTTGTGGTGATGCCTCTCATCACAGCGTTCATGATCAGGTTTGCCGTGAGGAAGGCCAGCACGGCGCCGACAATGATTCCTTGTATGGCGTGAGAGACTCCGAGCGTTGCCAACGGGACTAGGCCGCGCTTTCGACCCTGACTGAAGGCGCGCCAGACACCGGAGGAGCTCCGGGTTTCTGGCTTTTCTCGGCGGTCTTGAATACGGGGATGTTCGTAGGCGGAGCCGGCACTCCCTGTCCGTAGTATCCCTCGAGGTCGATCACGACGTCGGCCGAACCGCCTCCGTCGTAGACGTTGAACGCGTGGTCGTTCGGAAGCTGGACGACGGTCATGTTGGGGACCGTGACGCGCGGCGAATAGTTAAGGTCCGAAGCGGTCGGCGGCCGGGCGAGGCCGTGCGAACCGTCGTCGGGATAAACGGTCAAATATCCGTTGCCGGCCGTGTTGGTCGCGGTGACATTCAGGACGACGCCGGTTATGGTGACGGTCGGACGCAACGTCAGGTCGAGCACGTGACGCGCGAGCAGCCTGCAGC
>DATCPU010000133.1:0-8022 GCA_036569925.1 Candidatus Dormiibacterota bacterium | reverse complement strand
GGTTCACCGCCTTGTGCGAATCTCGCCCTTCGACCAGAACCACCGCCGGCATACTTCATTCGCACTCGTCGAGGTGATGCCCGAGCTGGAGAGCGCAGATGAGGCCGCGGTGATCATCAACGCGCAGGACCTGCGCATCGACACCTACAGATCCACCGGCGCAGGGGGCCAGCACGTCAACAAGACCGACTCTGCCATTCGGATCACCCACTTGCCGACAGGCATCGTCGTCACCTGTCAGAACGAGAGGTCGCAGATGAAAAACCGCGAGATGGCGATGAAGGTGCTGAAGGCGCGCCTTTTTCAGCGGCAGCAGCAGGAGGCGGCGGCCCAGCTCGATCAGATCCGAGGCCAGGTGCTGCCGGCGGAGTTCGGTTCGCAGATCCGAAACTACGTGCTGCAGCCCTACACGCTGGTCAAGGACGTGCGGACGGGCTTCGAGTTCGGCAACGCGCAAGCGGTGCTCGACGGGGAGCTAGACCCGTTTATCGAAAGCTACCTGAGCTGGAAATTGAAAGAAAGCACAACTAAGTCCGGCGAATAGATTGAAAGAAAACACCCGCTAAGTCCGGCGAACAGCCGGACAAAGACCTGCCCGCTCGCCGGGGAGGTCGTCCACGCCGTCAGCGTGGACGGGTGGGGACGTCCACGCAAGCACAGCTGCGCCATCAGGTCGTCCTAGCAAGCACAATTGAGCGCGATTTGGACTCAAAGGCGGCATGCGGTATACTGCCCGCTACTTCGCCGGGCGCGCCCGCAACCGCCCCACGTCGCAGCAAGAGTTTCAGCTTATGGTCCTAACACCAGATTTTGACAGCCGGCCCATCATCAGCTTCCAGCACGTCTGGAAGACCTACCCAACGGGCACCGAGGCCCTTCGGGATGTGAACCTTGTCGTACCCGAAGGCGACTTCCTTTTCCTCGTGGGCCCCTCCGGCGCCGGCAAATCCACTCTCGTCCGCCTTCTGATCAGGGAGGAGAAGCCCACCAAAGGCAAGATCTTCGTGGAAGGCGTGGAGCTGGGCCGCATGAAGCGGCGCAAGCTGCCGCACTACCGGCGCAAGATCGGCCTGGTCTTCCAGGACTTCAAGCTCCTGCCGAACCTCACCGTCTACGAGAACGTCGCGTTCGCGCTGAGGGTGCACGGCGAGCCGGACCGCCTCGTCGAGTCGCGCGTGGCCGAAGCGCTCGACACGGTCGGGCTGTCGGGCAAGGAGCAGACCTACCCCGCCAACCTTTCGGGTGGCGAGCAGCAGCGCGTCGCCATCGCTCGGGCCTTGGTGCACGCGCCACGTTTCATCATCGCCGACGAGCCGACCGGCAACCTCGACCCGGCTACCGCGTGGGAGATCATGCAGCTGTTTCTTCGGATCAACGCAAGGGGAGCCACCGTGGTGATGGCGACCCACAACCGCGAGATCGTCGACCTCTTGCGGCGGCGCGTGGTCGCGATCGACGCCGGACAGATCGCCAGAGACGACCGATCAGGCAGGTATCACGATGAAGTTACGAAACCTCAAATTCGCGCTCAATAGCGCCTGGCAGAGCTTCTGGCGCAACCTCGCGGTCAGCTTGGCCGCGGTGTTGTCGATCACGCTCATCCTCATCCTGGCGGGTGTCAACCTGCTCGTCGGCCACACGTTCTCGCAGGTTGTCGATGGCTTCAGGCTCAAGGTCAGCGAGATCTCGATCAATGTCGCCGACGGCACTCCGCTCCAGACCGTGTATGACTTTCGGGACCAGCTCCAGGCAGACCCGCGCGTGGCCTCGGTCACCTTCATTACCAAGGACCAGGCGCTCGCGGACTTCAAAGCCGACCCGAACAACGCTGTGTTCGCCACCCAGATCAGCGGCAATCCCCTGGACGCCAAGCTTCAGGTCCGCGTTGTCGACCTCAAGGATGTCGCCGCCATCGACCTGCTCGGCAGGAGATGGTCAGGCGTCGATCCGTCCGATCCCACCAACTATCAAGGCGACTTCGTCAACCGCATGCTCGAGCTCTCTTCCTGGCTTGGCCTGGCGGGGGTAGGGCTGATGGCGATCCTGATCGTCGTCTCTGTGGTGATCGTGATGAATACGATTCGCACCGCCGTCTATCACCGCCGGAAAGAGATCGAGGTCATGAAGCTGGTCGGCGCGACAGAGTGGTTCGTTCGCGGGCCGTTCGTGATCGAGGGCGTCATGACGGGACTGATCGCGGCTTCCATCGCGCTGTCGCTTCTGGTCATCGCCTATCAGCCGATGGTCGATCGGTTTCACACCGACCTGGTCTTCATCCCGCTGTCGTATGACCCCAGCTTCATTGCGTCCCTCGCGCGAGATCTGCTCATCGGTGGGGCGCTGCTGGGCGCGCTGGGGAGCTATATCGGCGTACGCCGTTTCGTGAGGATCTGAAGTGAGGCGGTGGTACGCGGCGGTTGTTATTGCGTCCCTACTGTGGATTCCGACCCTCACTCAGACGGCTTCCGCGATCTATTGCTACAGGGGCGACCCACCGGCCGTCTATCAGGCCTGCCTTGCCTACAACCAGGGCATCGGCGCCCAGGTCAGCAACCAGAAGCAGCTCCAGAACATCCACAATCAGATCAAGAACGTCCAGGCCCAGATCGATGCGATCTACACCCTGGTCACGTCACTCAACACTCAGATCGCGGCCCAGCAAAAGCTCATCGCCCAGACCCAGGCGAGCATCCTAGCCCTCGATCGCAAGATCAGGCTCGCGGACGCCGACCTGACATTCCTCAAGGCCAGCTTCAGCGAGCGCGACCAGCTGCTGAACCAACGGTTGAGGTATGTCGACAGCCACGGCGCGATCAACTACATCCAGCTCGTGCTGACGGCGAGCAGCTTCAACGACCTGATGAACCGCATGATTGGAGCGCAGCAGGTGGTCGATTCCGACCAGCGCCTCCTGGACGACCTCAATTCGCAGCGCTCGCAGGTGGTCCAGGCGAGCACGGCGCTTGGTGTTCAGAAGAGCCAGGTGAACACGCTGTTGAAGCAGCAGAAGCTGACGGTTGCGGACCTGCAGAACAACCAGAGCACCTTGAACCAGGCGCTTGCCTACCAAACGCAGCTCGAGAGCTCGCTGGCAGACCAGTACGCCTTGCTGCAAGCCCAGCGCGCGGCGATCGATGCGCAGGTGGCGGCGCTGGCGCAAAGGTATCGGAAGGCCGCCGAGAAAGCAGGTGGAGGCACCGGCCAGTTCGAGTGGCCCGAGCCAAACTGCGGCCATGGCTGCATCAGCCAAGGCTTCGGTTGCAACAGCTACTGGTTCGAGCAGTGGGATCCGGCGTGTCCGTACCCGCACAGGATTCACACAGGCATCGATATCGCCGGCCCGTGGGGCACGCCGATCATCGCGGCGGACACCGGCGTCATCTATTTCTACCCGGGCTACTACGGGTATGGCAACTACGTGGTCATCATCCACGGGCATGGCTACTCGACGCTTTACGGGCACCTGTCGTCGTTCGCGCGCGGGTTGCGCAGCGGCCAGATCGTGGCGCGCGGCACATTGATCGCCTATGAAGGATCGACGGGCAACTCGACAGGGCCTCACGTCCATTTCGAGATCAGGGTCAACGACGTGTGGAAAGATCCCTGCATCTGGCTCGGCTGCTGAGGGCAGGGTTTTCGCTAGTCTGCTGACATGAAGCTCCGCGCTGCCCGTCTGGGCGGCGCCTTCCTGATCGTCGCGCTCCTTGCGTTCGTTGCTGGCCTTTACGTGGACCAGGCGTTCTCGGGCTCGCCCTTCGTCCCCTACCTGGCGCGGCATTCGGTCGGCAACATAGACACCACCGAGCTGCGGCAGGCGATCGAGGTGATCCAGGCCAACTACGTCGACAAGAATCTCGACGCAACCAAGCTGTCTCACGGCACAGTGCAGGGCCTCATTGCCGCGCTCGGCGATCCCTTCTCGGCTTATTACGATCCGGCCGCGTACAAGAAGCTTCAGGACAACTTGCAGGGGCAGTACTCGGGAGTCGGCATCTACCTCACGTTCAGCACCGGATATCCGGTGATCACCGGCACCCTGCCGGATTCCCCTGCAGCCAAAGCCGGGCTTCAGCCGGGCGATCAAATCATCAAGGTTGGGGATCAGGACATGAAAGGAGCCACTGCCGATCAAGCGACGGCGGCGATCCAGGGTCCCAACGGGACCAAGGTCGTTCTCACGATCCTGCGCGGAACCGCAACGTTCTCCGTGACCATCACTCGAGCAGAGATCACAGTCCCGTCGGTCCGCTCGACGATGCTCGGGAATCAGATCTTCTATGTCCGCATCTACCAGTTCGGTGGGAACACGTCGCAGGAGTTCGATGACGCCTTGAGGACCGGCCTCAAGGGGGCGAAGGGAGTCGTTCTCGACCTGCGCGACGATCCGGGCGGCTACATCTCGGCTGCCAACGATGTCATCAGTGAGTTCGTCACAAGCGGCGAGAATTTCGAGCTTCGCGATCGCAACGGCAGCGTCGATCGCAGCGACGCGGGTGGGCAGCACAGAGCGCCTTCGCTTCCACTGGTGATCCTGGTGAACGCGAACAGCGCTTCGGCGTCTGAGATCACCGCCGGGTCTCTGCAGGTTCACCACCGGGGCAAGCTGGTGGGGACGACGACGTATGGCAAAGGCTCGGTGCAGCTGGACTTCCCGCTCAGTGACGGCTCCGACATCCACCTGACGATCAAGCGGTGGTACCTGCCGAACGGGGTGACGATCGACCACAAGGGGTTGACCCCCGACATCGCGGTCACGCTGGCCAACCCGAACGACGAATATGACGTGACCAAGCCGGCGAACGGGTTCGCCAAGGACACCCAGCTGATCGCGGCCCTAGCTGCACTCGCTGGGTAGACTGGCTACCCAGAACTAGGGGCGGTTAGCTCAGTTGGTAGAGCGCCTGGTTTACACCCAGGAGGCCGTTGGTTCGAGACCATCACCGCCCACCTCAGCAGACTTTATCCACAGCACCGTGGATCAGTCTCGTGACTCGGGAATGCTGTGAATGCTGCGTGCCGCCGGCGACGCGACAAACGCCGTTCTCGGACGTCTCACCGTTTCACAAACGTCCGAAATTAGGCCTGCCGCATAACCGGTTCGCGCGATTGGCGTTAGTCAGTACGTGATCAGGCTGGCGTTGGTCGCGGTTATTCTGCTGGCTGCGTGTGGCGGCTCGGCGCCGCAGGCGCAGTCGTCGCTCCCGCCGAGCGCTCCAGCCAGTGCAACGCCCAGCCCTTCGGTCACCCCATCTAGTCCAACGGCCAGTCCGACGCCTGTTGCCGCCGGGCCGCTGACATGGTCGGCGCCAGTGCGGGTCGTCCATCAGTCGCCCTACGACCCGCACATCCTGCAGGGCATCTCCTGTCCCACGCCGACGCTCTGCGTGGCTGTCGATTACACCGGTGGCAATCTGCTGGCTTCCAGCAACCCGACAGGCGGCCCGGACGCCTGGACGGTCACCAACGTGGTCGACGCCGGATCGAATTCGGCTGACAACCGGCTGGAGACGGTTGGCTGCTCGCCCAGCGGTCTGTGCGTCGCGGTCGACCTCAGTGCGCACGTGATCACGTCCGCCAACCCCACGGGAGGCGCGGGAGCCTGGACCGTCACGCAACTCGGGATCACGGAGCTGACGGGCGCTTCGTGCCCGACTTCTGATCTTTGCGTCGTTGTTGACGGCGGTGGGAACGTGGCGACTTCCACGTCTCCACTTTCTTCGACGGCATTGTGGAAGGTCATTCATGTCCCTGACGCAGCAGGCTTGAGGCGCGTGTCATGTCCGACAGTCAGCCTCTGCGTCGGTGTGACCTACGGCGGCAACGTCGTCACGTCGACGAACCCAACCGGGGGAGCCGCCGCCTGGAGGTCGGCGCATATCGAAGGGCCGGTCGGATGCGCGCCGGGGGAGATTCAGCTGGCGCCATGCTCCCTCAACGACGTCTCATGTCCGACCACGACCTTCTGCGCTGCTGTCGATGGGGGCGGCAACGTGCTCGTCGCCGGCAATCCGCTCGGCGGCGCGGCCGCCTGGAGAGTGAAGCACGTCGATCAGAATGCCTACGACCCTTCCATCTCTTGCTCCGGCACCACCCTCTGCGTCGTCGCTGACGGCCCCACAGTCATGGCGTCTTTCAATCCAGCGAGCGGAACAGCTCTTTGGAAGGCGACGACTATCAACGGCATCAACCTCCATGACGTTTCCTGCCCCACACCTTTGCTATGCGTCGGTGTCGATCACCTCGGGAGGATCGTGACTTCGAACAACCCAACTGGAGGGGCAGCGGCATGGAAGGCCTTCAGCGTCATTGCGACGAACTCGCTGAGTTACCTCGCTTGTCCGGCGCTACAGCTCTGTGTTGCCACCGACAACAACGGGAACATCGTGAGCTCGACCCAACCCACAGGCGGGCAGGCTGCCTGGAAGGTGAGTGCACCCGACAAGGCCGACCCGCGGCTGTCCGGCCCGCTCTGCTTCAGTGCGGATCGCTGCGTTGGCGGCGACTATTTCGTCGCGGTCGGGCACGCCCTCGGCCTCGCCGACCCGATTGACGTGGTGGGTCTGTCATGTCCGAGTCCGGATCTCTGCGTCGCCATGGGATATGGAGTCGCGCTGACGTCCATCAACGGCGGGACCAGCTGGACCAAGGCCGACCTTGGCGATCACCCCATAGCGGGTTTCTCGTGCCCAACGATTCACCTTTGCGTGGTCTTGGACACAGGCGGCAGCGTCGCGGTATCGACGAACCCCACGGGCGGAACCACGGCTTGGAAATGGACCCTGGTTGAAGGCGATGGCAAGGCGAATTTCCCGCCGACGGCTGGTATCTCGTGTCCGAGCGAGACGTTGTGTGTGGCCGTCGATAACGTGGGCAACGTAATCACGTCGATCCGCCCGACTGGAGGGGCTGCGGCATGGAGGGTCACTCCCGTGGGCGGGCATTACCTGGTAGCTGTGTCTTGCCCGGCCACCAACCTGTGCGTGGCGGTGGATGACTCAGGCGACGCTCTGGTCTCGACCAGCCCGACCGGCGGGGCCGCCGCCTGGAAACCTTCGGCAGTGGACCCGAGCGGTGGCGGCCTGAGCGGCGTGTCGTGCCCGTCGGTAAACCTGTGCGTAGCCGTGGACTGGACCGGCCGGGTAGTACTCGGCATGGCCCCTCAGGTTTGACCGGAAGCGTCTACAAGCAATCCAAGCTGGGGGGATGCGTAGCAGCACCCTCCGCGTCGGCGGAAGCGGCTTGGCCTTGCTAGTTCAGACAATCAGCCGAAGCGAGTCTGTCAGCGGCGTCTCGGACCCACCACCGCCCACCACTGCCGAGCCGTCCTCGCGGAAATCCACCTGGCCGGGGATCTTCGTACCTAGTTGGTGAGGTTGACGCAGGCGATGTGTGTTTGGCGCCTGATCACATCGTCTCCGTGGATTGTCAGGATCTTTCCTGGCCCCGGGACGAAATAGTTCCCGGACAAGGTAGTCACGCTGGTGAGTGACCCTCTCGTGTCGGCTGTGGCGACGGCAAGTTGATCGAACTGGTCGAGGTTCGGAGTCGCGCAGCTGCCGGGGTGGACGTTGATCAGGTGCTTGGATTTAGGGGTAAAGCCCTTCGCGATCACGGTGATGCTGTAGGTGTCAGCGTTGATGTCCACCCTCACCGTCCCTTGCCCGAATTTGCCCTCATTCAGGGGGTTGGCGTTTCCGCAGACCGACGGCCCGGTGCATGCGACGAGCTTGAACGTGAGTGTCCGAGTGCTCTGGCTCTGTGTCGGTGTCGTTGAAGGGCTGGATGCTGGTGTTGGGCTTGGCGAGGTCGCGACGGCGGACGGGTTGTTGGAGCCGCATCCCACCAGGAGGACAGAAGCTGCCAGAGCAGCCGCGGCGATTCTCGCAGTCGCCATCGCGCACAAAGTATGGCCCGGAACGCTCGCGCTGACGCTGCAAGCCACCGGCGGCAATCCCCGCACCAAACATTGCGTTGCATGGTGTCTGCGCGTAAATAACAGAGTCCGCAAGAAACCCAGGCGCC
>DATCPU010000132.1:0-2053 GCA_036569925.1 Candidatus Dormiibacterota bacterium | reverse complement strand
TCCGACGAGCAGGCGATCTTCGTCGGCGACATCCTCTCGACTGGATTCTTTGGAGCCGAGCGGGCCGAGATCAAGCCCGGCGATGTTGTCGCTATCGTCGGGGCCGGACCCGTCGGTCTCATGGCGACCATGTGCGCGCAGCTGTTCGGCCCCTCACGCACTTTCGTCGTCGACATGGTCGATTCCCGGCTGGAGATTGCCCAGGGCCTTGGCGGCATCCCCATCAACGCTTCGCAGGTTCATCCCGTGGAGGCGATCCAGGGCTTCACCGGCGGCCTCGGCGCGGATGCCAGCATCGAGTGCGTCGGCCTGCTGTCTGCCGTCGACACGGCAATTCAGAGCGTTCGCGGCGGAGGCACGATCTCGATGGTTGGCGTCCCGAGTGCTGTCCTGGGCGACTTTCCCTACATGCAGATGTGGATGAAGTCGCTTACGTTTCGCGCCGGCTGGTGCAACGTCCAGGCCTATATGCGGCCGCTGCTCGACCTCATCGCGGCGGGACGCCTGCGGCCCGACTCCATCATCAGCCACCGCATGAAGCTGGATGACGCCGAAGAGGCCTATCGCATCTTCGACGCGCGCGAAGCCACCAAGATCGTCCTGACTCCGTAACCCGCTAGGTCCGGACGGTCGCTCCCTGGTCGATCGCCATCAGGTAGCCCCGCGCTCGCTCCGTCAGCGGGAAGCGGTTCTCCAGCTCGTGGAAGCCGGCCCCGTGGTCGCTGTGCTCGAGGTGGGCCATCTCGTGCACGAGCAGGTAATCGATGACCCAATCGGGCAGCGACGCCGCGCGTGTGGCGATCCTGATCGCACCGGTGGTGAAGGTGCAGCTTCCCCACAGGTGGGACATGTCGGCAAATGCGATCGAGGTCCAGCGCAGCCGGCCGGCGAAATGCCGTTCGTTGAGCGCGCGTGCGCGGGTCGCGAGCCGGGCGTCGGAGGGCAGGGTCCGCTGCATTCGCTTGGCCAGGCGGACGCGCATCTCCTCAGCCCATCTCTCGCGCTCAACGTGCGGCATCCAATCGGGCACGAGGAGCTCGAGCACCCCGGAGCGCAGCCGCGCGGCAACGGTGCGCCGACGACGGCGGCTGGACACGATGCGAACAGGTGGCGCGAAGTGTGGTGGATTGATTTCCAAGACGTTGTGCTCCGTTCAGTGCTGTGACGTTTCGGCGATTGTAAGCGTGCCGGCCCAGCTACGGAACCCTGCCCGTTAAGAGCCACGTGCGATTCTGATCTCGGGTACCGCGAGTACGATTGCGCCCAAAGCGTGCCTAGAAGCCTCGTCGTCGGAAATGGCAACGTGCTCGTGGGCTTCGACGCCAACTACTCGGTTCGCGACATGTACTTCCCTCGGGTCGGCGACGCCAACCAGACCATGGGCAACGTTTGCCGGACCGGCTTCTTCATCGATGGCAAGTTCGCGTGGGTCGAAGACCCCGGCTGGGAACGGCAGCTCGGCTACGCGGAGGACTCCCTCGTCACCGCCGTCACGTTGAAGAATCCTCGCCTCGGGATCACCGCGAAGTTCGAGGATTACGTCGACCTGGCGCGGAACTGGTTCATCCGCAACATCGAGGTGTCGAGCGAGACCGGATTCAACGCAGGCCGCGTCTTCTTCCATTACGACTGGTACATCGAGGGCTCCGACCTCGGCAACACGGTTGCCTACGACCCACGCCACAAGGCAGTCATTGCGTATAAGGCGAATCGATACTTCCTGGTCGGCGGTGATCCTGGGCCCGGCTTTGGCATCGACACCTGGGCCAACGGCAAGAAGGGCGGCAGCCTCGCCGGGACGTGGGTCGACGCGCAGGACGGCGAGCTCGGCCGAAACCCCATCGAGCAAGGCTCGGTCGACTGCACCGTCGGCTTCAATCTCGTGCCGGTTGCCCCGGGCGGTCCTTGCGTCGTCACGCACTGGGTTTGTATGGGCGCACGGCTCAGCGAGGTGACCGTGTACGGGCAGGACCTGATCATCGGCAAAGGGCCGGACACCTATATGGGGCGCACCCTCACCTACTGGCAGGTGTGGTCCGAGAAAGACCACCGG
>DATCPU010000131.1:0-8307 GCA_036569925.1 Candidatus Dormiibacterota bacterium | reverse complement strand
ACGCGGTTGCACTTGAACGAATGCCAGTCGCTTCGCACCAATCACTTTTCTTCGGCCGGGGCGATGGAGCTACGCTTGCCGGGAAGCGCGCATCCCACGACCTCGTGTCGGGCCAGCTGGTTCAAAGAAGCGACGTGGTGGACGCCGGCTCGGCTACAGACCGCCGTCTCGTGTTCGTTCCGGTGAAGGACGTGCCCGCCGCGGACCCGGGATCGAAGGTTGACCTGCTCGTCATCGGAGGCACTCCCGATCACCCGACGGTGATCCCATTCGCGGTCGGCGTCGACGTGCGGTCGACAACTCCCAATGGGCTCACGCTCATCGTCACCTCGAGACAGGCGTCTGCGTTCGTTTACGCCGCCAATGCGATGCGATTGGTAGCAGTCATCGCGGAGCCTGGCACCGCTGAAGGTGCTGAGGACCCAGTGTCCAGCGCGAGCGAAGCGATGGCTGAGGTCGGGCCGGGGTGAGCCGGGTGATCGCGATCGCCGGAGGCAAGGGCAGCCCCGGTTGCTCCTTTCTGGCGGTGGCGCTTGCCAGACGTTTGGCGGCAGGCCAAACGTCGACGTTGCTTCTCGACGGGGACGCCGAAGGTGGCGGGACTGCCGCGGCCTTGGATCTCGGACCGGCAAGCAACCCTGATTCTGTCGACGAGCCGCCGATGCAGATCGACCAGAACCTGTGGTTTGCGGAGATTGGCCAGGCAGGCGGAGAGGCGTTCGACTCCTTTCAGTGGCTGACCAAAGCGCGAGCCCGGCACCAGGTGGTCATCGTCGACCTCGGTCACAGCACGGGGGCGACGCAACGTCAGCTGTCGGCCGCGGCCGACTGGCTCCTGTGGGTGGTCGTACCTGACCGCAGTGGATTGCAACGCGCCGATGCGGCCTTAGCCTCAAACATTCTCGGCGCAGCCAGCGCGGGCCTGGTATTCAACCGTATCGGTCGCGCTTGCCTGGACGGAGCGGAAGACGCCCTCGCCGGTCGGCATCACCTGCCGGTCCTCGCTCGGTTCACGGACGAGCGACAGGTGGCCGAGCGGATGGCCCGTGGTCTGGCGGTGCATCGCATGTGGCGCCTTCGCCGTCCACTACGTGAACTTGCCACGGCAATTCAATTGGATGCAGGTACGGCGGTCGCGGCGTGGCATTAGCCGCAAGCGACCGCACTGCGGTTGAGTTGTTGATCCGCGCCCGTGTCGAGGCCGAGCTCGCAGCCGCGCTGGCGCAGCGCGACCTCACGCGTGTTCGCGTGGACGACCAGCAGTGGGTTTACGAGCTGGTCGGGCGGGTCGTCGGCGAAGAGCAACGACGTGCCGTGCCATTAATGCGAGGCGAGGAGTCGCAGCAGCTGCTGAGGAGCATTTTTGCC
Organism: Candidatus Dormiibacterota bacterium; assembly: GCA_036569925.1. Taxonomy (GTDB): domain Bacteria; phylum Chloroflexota; class Dormibacteria; order Dormibacterales; family Dormibacteraceae; genus Palsa-872. The sequence goes on along the minus strand of DATCPU010000131.1, from coordinate 6,939 downwards.
ACTGTGACGCCGCTAGGTCCGCTTGCCGAGCACCTCGCCGATCCAGACGTGGAAGAGATCCGCATCAACGGCACCGAAGCGTGCTTCATCTTCAAAGGCGGACGCCGGCACGAGGTTGTGCCCCCTTTCGCGGACGAAGCAGCCCTGGTGGACCTTGTGCATTGGTACACGGACGGAACGGCGAGCGCACGTCTTGACCGTGCCAGCCCGACGGTGACGATGACGCTCCCTGAGGGCAGCCGACTGCACGCAGCGCTCTCGCCACCGGCCAGGCCGATGAGCCTGACGATCCGCCGCCATCCGCCATCGCGGTTTCGCGATATTGCATCGCTGGCCGACGCCGGCTTTCTGCCTCCGGCGCTTATCCCCTTGCTTGAGGCTGGCGTTGCCGGTCGGTTGAACATCCTCATTGCCGGCGGCGCGGGAGCCGGCAAGACAACCTTCATGCGCGTCCTCGCCCGACTCATCGCTCCACACGAGCGCGTCGTCACGATCGAAGACCAATCGGAGTTGCACCTTTGGCGCGACTTGCACGACTGCATCTCTTTAGAGGGTCGTCCCGCAAACACTGAAGGTCGGGGCGCGATCACGATCCAGATGCTCGTGCACGAGGCGCTGCGAATGTCACCAGATCGCATCATCATCGGGGAGGTTCGCGGCGGCGAAGCGCTCGACCTCCTGGACGCCATGAACACAGGGCATCCAGGCTCGATCTGCACGATTCACGCGGACAGTCCACGCGAAACGTTGCCGCGCCTCGTGCGGGTCGCATTGCGGAATCCGCATGCTCCGCGCCCAGAAGCGGTCCTCGCCGAGGTGGCCCACACCGTCGATCTGGTCCTCTACGCGGGGTTGGTGCGAACCGCGGATGCCGAAGGCGAGTCCCGGACGCGACGGCTGTTATCGGTCGGTTGTGTTCAAGGGGTTGACGATGGCCGCGCCAGTCTGCAAGAGCTGGTGGCTTACGGCCGGGACGGTGGCTGGCACCGCGTCGGCTCTGCTGCGGCAATGCCGGAGCGCGTGCGATCGAAGCTCGCCGCCGTGTGCGATCCAATGCGGCTCCTGGATACATTCGATGCTTGAGGTTGCTGCCGCGCTCAGTGCCGGTCTCGGGACCTTCGGTGCAATCCTGGCGGTGGCTGCGCCGGCTCCATTGCAGAAGGATGCGCTGTCCAGCCCATGGCTCCTTAAGGTCGCGAGGCGGTGGTGGTCAGCCGAGGCAACGCTGGTGCGGAGCGCCGGCTGGACATGGCTGAGCACGCTCAGGCTGGCCGTTCTTCAACTGGCTGCTGCGTGTGCCGGCGGCCTGTTCGCAGTTGAGGTCACCGGCCTGGTACCGCTCGGCGTTCCGGCCGCCATCGGAAGTGTCGGGGCGGTTCATTCGGTTGTATCGGCCAGGGCGAGGTCCCAACAGCTGATGCGGCAGGACGCGGTGCTGGACGCGGTAAGGATGCTGAGGCAGCTCCTCGAAACCGGTGCGACGAACGTCCACCAGGCAGTGGAGATACTTGGCCAGCGAGGGCCGATGCCATTGCGGTCCGAGTTTCGGGTGATCGCCGGCGCGACCACAGGACGTCGCCAGGCATGGGCCGCCGCGCGAACCCGAATCGCCGAACCGCTGTTCGACATGCTCGCCGCCGCCGTACTGATCCAGGGAACTGGTGGCGGCGAGCTTGCCCCCCTGTTCGAAGACCTGGAAGCTTCGGTGACAGCCGCGCAAGAGGTCGAACGAGAGGCACGCGCCCTTCAAGTTCAGGCAAGGTCAGCCTCGAGCATCATCGTGGCGCTGCCGATCGCGTTCCTGGTTGTCCTCTCAGCGCTGCACTCCCCATACCTGGACGCTTTTCAAAACCCGACCGGCGAGGCGTTCCTGATGGCGATGCTCGCGATCATGGGCTGCAGCTACGTCTGGATGAGACGCCTTCTGCGACTTCCGGGCCTCGAGCGCGTCAGGCTCAGCGATGCTTGAGTCCACGTATTCACTCGCAGCGATTGCGGCCGGCGCTTGTTGCGTGATCGCAGTCATCGCCATCGGCGACCAACCGAACGGCATCGATGCCGCGGCGTGGCTTCAGCGAACGCGACGCGCGAAGGCGTCCGAGACCCCAACGACGCCAGGCATATGGTCCAGAGCGCTGGCGAACACGGGGCTGCACACGAGACTTTCCGGGCTCGTCGAGCGAGCCGGTTGGAAAGAGAGCCCCGAGCGACTGGCGGCATTTGGCGTCGGGGTTGCGGCATGCGGCGCCGTGATCGGCGCCGCGTCTTCGTCGATCCTTGGGTGGGCCGGAGCCCCCGAGCTTGCGTTAATTGGCCTTGCATCGGGGATCGGGTTGTGTTCGCTCGCTTTGCGGACGGCCATCGTCTCGCGGCGCCGGGGCCTTGCGGCCGAGCTCATTCCTTTGCTGGAGCTCTTCACTCTTGAATTGAGCGGCGGTGGCAGCGCACTCTCGGCGTTGGGCACGGTGTCCGCGAAACTGGACGGAGAGCTTGCCAGAGACATTCGCGGCCTGCTTATTGCATCTCAGGTTGTCGCTTCAGCCCCGTTTGAATCGCGCCTGTTGCGCTACTCGGAGAACCTCGACATTCCACAGATCGCAAGCCTGGCCACGATTCTGGCTGCGAGCCGCGAGTATGGGACCGGAGCGCTGCAGGGCGTGCGCGCCCTTGCCGCCGACTTGCGGCGGGCCCAGCGCCGGGACCTGATCGCTCACAGCAGGAAGGCGTTGAACCACGTGCTGCTTCCGGCCGGCATTGGCGTGCTCCTGCCATTCCTCGCTGTCGTCATGTTTCCCGCGGTCACGGCGTTGCAGCGCAACCTGTATTGAGCCCTCGCCTGCAACGGAATCGCGGAGCGGCGCTTATCGAGTTCGCACTGGCCTGGCCCATTGCGCTGCTGCTGGCGCTGGGCACGGTCGAGACTGGGGTCTGGGGCTCGGAGACTTTCGCAGCGCGGTCGGCGGCACTGGCGGGTGCGCGTGCTGCAGCGACGGCAGGAGGCACGCCAGCGCTCGCCGTCGAAGTGACACGGCGAATCCTCGCGCCAAGCCTGGTCGGCGTCGCAACCGTCGCCTGGTGCGCCGGCGGATCTCAAGCCTCGCCCGCCTTGTGGGTCTGTGCTAGCGATCTGGGCGACTCGATACAGGTAGAAATCGGCGGAACGGTCCCCGCGCTGGTGCCGCTCGCAGGCACTGCGGGCCTACCTCTGCATGCGCGCGTCGTGGTTCAGAAGGAGGTGTTTGCGCGGTGAGACTCACTCGTGGTCAGGCACTCCTCGAGCTCGCGCTCTGTGCGCCCGTGGTGCTCGTGCTCTCGTTGGGAACGGTGGCTAGCGTTGAGGTCGCGAGCGCTCACGCCGGCCTTGAGGCTGCAACCCAGGCGGCCGCTGAAGCCGCGGCGCGCGCTCCCAGCGCGCAGGCCGCGATCGCAGCTGCAAATGCTCGGTTCCGAGAGGTCGTCGCTGGCTATCCGCTGCGATCGCCGACTTTGGTGATTTCGGTCGGCAACTTCGCCAGGAGCGGGAGCGTCACGGCATTGTCGTCCGCGAGCATCGATCTCGCCTGGGCCGCAGTCATTCTGCTTCCAGGCCAGGTGACGCTGCATTCGCAGGTCCGATTGCGCCTCGAATCGTGGCGCTCGAGAACGGTGTGACGCGCCGCGATGGCGGGCAGGTGCTCGCGTTCTATGCCGTCCTGCTCCCGGTCATCTTGCTGCCGCTAGCCGCATACGCCGTGGATGCGGCCTTCGTGAGCAGTCGGGTTGCAGCTCTGCAAGCCGCAACTTCGCAGGCGGCGGAGGCCGCGGCGCAGCAGGTCGATGTCGGAGCGCTTCGCTCACAGTCGTTGCTGAGAGTCGACTCGCTGACAGCTCGTGCGGTGGGCGTGAGTGCGATTGGGGATTCGGAGCCCGGGGCGACGGTAGATTCGGTCGTGGTCGCCGGCTCGGCGGTGACGATCTCAGCTCATGAGATCGTCGCGCTGCCATTTGAATTCTTGCCGGCTCAAGCGATCGTGATTCACGCGCACGCCACCGCGCGCCTGGTTGGCGGTTATGACAAGCCGAGCAGCCGCTTGCCGTTGCCGACCAACAATTTCTGAAGGGCCGGCTCCGGAATTTCGAGCGTTGCCAGCTCATCGAGGCAGCGTTCGGGCTGGATGAACGGGTAGTCGCTCCCGAACACGAACTGGTTCTGCAGCCGGCCCTTCATATCCCGCAGCACCTCGGCTGGGATGTAGCGCGGCGCCCAGCCTGAGATGTCGATGTAGATGTTCGTCTTGTGCAGCGCCATCGCAAGCAGCTCCGTGTGCCATGGGTACCCGAAGTGCGCCGCGATGATGTTGAGGTTTGGGAATGAGGCGGCGACCGCGTCCAGCCTGATGGGGCGTGCGTAGTCGAGCCTGATGCCTTGGCCGCCCGGCTGCCCCGCGCCGATCCCACTCGTGCCTGTGTGAAACAGAATCGCGAGGCCGAGCTCCTCGCACCGCTCGTACAGCGGCCAGTACTTCTCGTCGTCGGGCGCAAAGGCCTGTAGGGAAGGGTGGAGCTTGACGCCTTTGAGCTCCATGAAGCTGATGTTGTCGAGCTCCGCGACCGCTCGCTCTCCTTTGAGCGGGTCGACGCTGCCAAAGCCTGCGAATGCTTTGGGAAAGTCGGCGCACGCCTGGGCGACCAGCTCATTCGACACGCGGGGCCGGCCGGTCGCGGTCTCGGCGTCCCACGCCAGCAGCACCGCCAGCACGTCGAGCTTCTCGTAGTCGCCCGCAAGCTCCGCGAGCGTGCGTCTCACAATCTTGGAGCGGAAGTAGGCCTCCGCCGCTTCCACGTATCCCTTCATCGACTGGTCGAGCCAATCGGGGGTGGGCAGGTGGACGTGAAAATCGATGGCGCGCACGGCGGGCCGATGATAGTCGTGATGCAAGCCACGCTGCTGGTGCTCGCCGGCGGAGACAGCCGCCGCATGGGACGGACCAAGGCCTGGCTCGAGGTGGGCGACACGACGCTTTTGCTATGGGTGGTGAATCGCCTCGGTCCTGCATTCTCTGAGGTGGTGATCGCCTTTGCGGAGCCGGAGCAGGTCCACGAGCACCTGCCGTATCGCCTTGTCTTCGATCGCAAGCCATCCGCCGGCCCGCTCGCGGGCCTGGAGGCCGGCCTCGGCGCTGCCCGCAACGACGTCACCTTTGCGGTCGCCTGCGACATGCCGTACGTGACCGCGGAAGTTGCAGAGATGGCCGTGGCCGCCTCGGCCGGTTGCGATGCGGCGATCCCGCGAATCGACGGCCGGCCCGAACCTACGTGCGCGGCCTACCGGCGTTCGGCTCTGGCACGGATCACAGCCGCCCTGGACGCCGGTCTGTACAAGGCGTCCGACCTCGCCGAACAGCTCGATGTGACCTGGCTCGAGGATCTCGATCCGCACCTCTTTCGAAGCCTCAACGGCCCCGATGACTACGAGCGGTTTCGTCACGAACTGAGCCGAGGTGATAATTGAGAGGTTCCCTTTCCTTACTGGAGGCTGCCTTGTGAAGATCGTCGTCACCGTCAAGCAGGTGCCGGACCCCAACTCTGTGACCACCCTCGAGGCCGACAACACCCTGGCTCGCGACAAAGAAGTCGTCCTCGACCCCGGCGACGAGTGCGGAGTCGAGGAGGCTCTCCAGCTGAAGGAAGCCCATGGGGGAGAGGTCATCCTCGTCTCGATGGGCCCGGAGCGGGCGAAGGACGCGATTCGAAAGGGCTTGTCGATGGGCGCTGATCGCGGCGTCCTCATCACCGATGCGGAGCTCGCCGGAGCTGATGCCCTAATGACTGCCCGCGCTCTGGCCGCTGCGATCAAGTCCGAGTCGCCAGACCTCGTCATCTGCGGCACCGAGTCCTATGACGGCAGCACGGGTATGGTGCCGCCGATGCTCGCAGAGCTGCTCGGCATGCCCCAGCTGACCACCGCCAAGAAAGTTGAGGTGGACGGCTCCACGATCAAAGTCCACCGCCAGACCGCCGACGGTTACCAGGTGGTCGAGGCCGCGACACCAGTCCTGATCAGCGTTACCGCGGGCATCGCCGAGCCTCGATATGCCTCGCTGAAGGGCATCATGGCGGCGCGATCGAAAGAGATCAAGCAGATCGGCATGGGCGACCTCGGCATCGAGAAGGGGGAGCCGGCTGAGAAGATCGAGGGCCTGGCCCAGGCGGAGACTCGCAAAGCGGGGAAGGTAATTCAGGACGACGGGACCGCGGTCGAGCAGATCATCCAGGTCCTCGTCCAGGCGAAGGTGCTCTGATGGCGAAGATCTGGGTCTACGCGGAGCTGAACCAGGGCAAACTCCAGCCCACAGCGCTCGAGCTCATGGCGAAGGCGCGAGAGCTCGGCGACGTCGAGGCCGTCGCTCTCGGGTCTGGTGCGAAGGCGGCTGCGGAAACGCTGGGAAAACATGGCGCGAAGGTCGTGTACGTCAATGAAGACAAGGCCTTCGACGATTTCATCGCCGAGCCGGAGACGGATGCGCTGGCCACCCTTTGCAAGGAGCATTCGCCGGACCTCGTCCTGTTCGGGTTCACGTCGGATTCCCGCGATGTCGCCGGCCGCCTGGCCGCGCGATTGGACGTGGGCCTCATCTCGAACGCGGGGGATGTGGAGGCAAAGGAAGGTGGGTTTGTCGCCAGCGTGCCCTATTTTGGCGGCGCGAAGATGGCCTCGATGCGGGCGAACAAGAAGCCGGCGATCATCCTCGTCCGACCCAAATCATTTGAAGCTTCGGAGAGCGGCGGGACCGCCGAGATCAAGGAGGTCGATGCCGCGATTGGCGCCGAATCCAAGCGTGCTCACATCATCGAGCGCGTGGTCGAGGCATCCGAAAAGGTCAAGCTCGAGGACGCGAAGGTCGTGATCAGTGGCGGCCGCGGAATGGGCGGCCCTGACAACTTCCCACTGCTCGAAGC
>DATCPU010000130.1:0-2193 GCA_036569925.1 Candidatus Dormiibacterota bacterium | reverse complement strand
GGTGGCGGGTGGTCCGCGCCGACGGTTCGCTGGCCAAGGGCGACCGGCAACGAGGGCTGCTCATCGCCGAGGGAGTGCCGTTCCGCGGCGCTCGGGTCGAGATGAGGACCGCGAGGGTTCCAAGCCCTGACTAGGAGAGCTTTCTTGCCAGCGCGGAGAGGCGGACCAGGGCGTAGATCGGGATCGAGGCGATCGCTGCCAGTAGGGCCAGCGGAAGCGACAGCAGGAACATCGGAACGAGGAGCGCGAGCCGGACCGGTTTCGGGCGCGGATCGATGGCGTAGAGGACGCCCAGCAGCAGGACAAGGAAGACGACGAGGAGAACGACCCAGGCGCACCACCGAGCGTCGAGCAGGTCGGCGATGTTGTCCCCGGCAGCCCAGATCGCCACTGCCAGGGCGGCGGCCGGCGCGAACCCTGCGATCGCGCCGGCGAGGGGGTGAAGCAGAAAGCTGCGGAAGAATTTGCTCTTTCCCACCTCGAGCCGCCGCAGCGCCGGCGATTTCTCTGCCCCGAATTCCGTTTCGAGCTGTTCGTCGCGGAATGTCCACCCATCAGTCGTCCCGGCTTCCAGTTCGGCTCCTTTGGCGAAGCCGGTGCGCTCCAACTCGAAGCCGCTCATCAGGTAGCCGTCGAGCTCCAGTGAGGAAGCCTCGGTGTCGCCGAAGAAGTCGAGGTCGGTACGGATTTGAGAGAGAGCCTCCTGGACATCGCGGTGGACGCCGAAATCGCTCGTGTCGTATTCGCCCACCCGCTCCGGGGTCGAGTCCTTCAGCGATTTGCCGGGGGCGATCGCTTTGCCGTCGAGGCCCTTGCGCAGATGCATCAGCGCGCAGCGCTCGTGATGCCCGGCCAGCGTGTCGAGCAGCTGCTCGTCGCGGATCCGGTCGCCCTCGATGCTCCCGGACCGCCCCAGCACGCCGATGATGCGCGAGGATGGGCTCTCGGTGTCACGCATCTGGCCGGAGGCGTCGCTGACGATCAGCTGCTTGCAATCCGTGTCGAAGAGGCCCTGGAGACCCTGGTTGTCCTGGACGCCGCCGTCGACGAGCTGCACGCGGATGCCCTCGTACATGCCGCTGATCGCGAGCGGCTGGAAGACGCCCGGGACGCTGGCGGAGGCGGCGACGGCAAGCGCCAGGGGGAAGTCGCGCTGTTTCTTGGGAACCCGCGTCTCCCGGGCCCGGTGCTCGAAGGAGCCGGGTTCCAGGCGAACGTTCTTGTCGACCTCCTCAAGGACCTTCGTCCGGCGTCGGTCTTCGGGCAGCGACTCGCCCATACGGACCGCCTCGAAACGCCAGTTGTGCCCGGAGTTGAGCGAGGTCGCGTTGAGCAACAGCACGGGCAGCTTCTCGTCGTGGCGCTTGTTGTAGCGGTCGGGATTGACCATTCGACCGTGTGGTTCGATCGGCAGCTCGCGCAGCTCGATCTGCTTCTGGGGTCCATAGCCCTTCCACTTGCGATCCGGTTGGCTGCCCCAGGCGTCCTTGTAGATGTAGCGGTCGTAGAGATCGCCGATCCGATCGCTGCGCGAGTAGTTCGGGAAGAGGACCATCGCCGCGTTCTTGACCGGATTGGCGAAGATGCGGGTTCTGATGTTCTTCTGGGTGGCTTGGCGCAGGCGCCACTCGACTTCGGCAACCAGCTTGAGATATCCGTCTTTGCCGATACCGGTTGCCGGCATCGACTCGAGCCTCCGCTTCAAGCACACGTAGTAGAGAGCGCCGACTATCGAGCCCCCGGAGACAGTCGAGATGACTTCGACTCTGGGCAGGATCTCGAGCTCGGCCAGCCTGGCTAGGACGCCGACATGGAAGAACGCCGCGCGGAAACCTCCCCCCGAGAGCGCCAAGCCCACTTTCCCGTCCGAGTTACGGCAGGGCAGGATGTCGCTGAGAGCCGGCACTTTGCAGCCAGACTAATTGACTGGTTAGTACCGCGCCGGTTACTCGTCGCGCGGGGTGATGCGGAAGACCGAGACGACCTCGGCCTGGTGCGCCTCGGGGTGAGCCACGTAGGCGCTGGGGCCACCGCCGAACCAGCCGGAGGCTTCGTTGTTGCCGACGAAGATCCCGGGGTGGTGCTTGCCGTCCCCGTCCTCGACCCAGACCTTGTCGCCCTCCTTGAATTCCCGCGGACCGTCGTTCACGTCGTCAGCATAGACGCGCCGGTGCTCCGAGGTCCATGTGGACC
>DATCPU010000129.1:0-5317 GCA_036569925.1 Candidatus Dormiibacterota bacterium | reverse complement strand
GCCCTCCCGAGGGCGGCTCGCCGCTGCAGTTACGACCGGATTGCCGGTTGCCGTCAACCGATGGCTGCCGCCCAGTGCGACGCAAGGTAGGCGCTTGCGGCGGTCGACTGGTCGTTGCTCATGAATACCGGCGTGCCGTTGACCGGCGGCAGCGCCGCAAGGGCCGCCTTGTCGAGGGTTCCTGCCGTCGTCATGGCGGCCAGGCGGACGGGTATTCCGGCGCCCTTGAGTTAGAGGTTCTGGCCCGTGTCGGAGAAGAGGTACTCCTCCCACAAGCGGGCAGCCGCTGGGTGCGGCGCTGTCTTGCTGACCGCCTGGTTGTAGTAGCTGCCGACAACCTGGCCGCTCGGCAGGAACACCTTCCAGGTCGGTACGTCCTTGACGTGGGTGACTGCGTTGTAGCTCCATTCGAAGAGGACCGGTGTCGCGCCGGCTTTGACCGTGGCGGTCGTCCCGATGACAGGCACCCAGTTGCCATTCTTCTTCAGAGTCTTGAACCAGTCGACTCCCGGCCCGATGTTGTCGAGAGCGCCGCCATTGGCGAGGGAGACGGCCATGATCGAGTTCACCGCCTGGTTGGAAAGCAGAGCGTTACCGGGGAGGGCGACCTTGCCATGGAAGCTTGAGCCCAGCAGGTCGTTGATCCCGGTTATGGCAGGCACCTTCGCGGAGTCATAGCCGATGGCCATGAAGCCTCCGTAGTCCTGGTACCAAAGGCCTGTCGGCTCCTTCTGGCTGGCTGGAATGTCGCCCCAAGTCTGCACCTGGTACGGCGCAAAAAGGGACGTGCTCTTCAGCGCGACAGCGGTGCCAACGTCAACCACATCGGGACCGCGGGTGCCCATCGAGGTGATCTTGTCGACCTCTTGCTGGCTGCCGTCGTTCGGAGAGATTTCATTGACCGAGATGCCTGGATACTTCGCTTTGAAGCTGCTGATGATCTCGCCGTAGTTGGTCCAGTCGTGAGGCAGCGCAATCACGTTGAGCTGCCCTTCGGCTTTGGCGGCCGCGACCAATGCGTCCATTCCGCCGTTGCCGGAGGCCGAAGTGGCCGTCTTCCAGTTGCTCGTTGTATTGGACGTACCACCGCACGCGGCTGCGAGCAGCGCGGCGATTCCGACGATGAGGCCTAGACGATTGATCCGATGCCAGTTCATGCGTTAGCTCCCCAACTTTCTATGGCCGGCTACCTGCTTTGGACGCCGCGCATCCAGGTTTGCAGCCGCCATGATGAACCCTCCACGGCGCTGTTGCAAGGAGCGCGCGGGGTGGGGCCGGGCGGAAACTCGTTAATGGTTGGGGTTGATTCCGCCGGTCGCCTGGCGGCGGTAGCCCAGGCGGCGTGACAGGTCGGCCGCGGCCTCACGGGTCAGCTCGACCAGCTCCGGCCGGTCGCCCTCGCCAAGGCGGTGGGCAGGCCCGGAGACGTCGATGGCAGCCAACACGTCGCCGTGGGCCGAGTAGACGGGAGCCGCGATTGCGTTCAGCCCCATCTCCAGCTCTTGGAAGGTTCGAGCGAAGCCCGCTTCGAGCGCGTTCGCGAGCTCTGCCTCGAGCTGCTCTCGGTCGACTACGGTGTGCGGCGTCATCGGCTCGAGCGGCCGCGAAAGCAACCTTTCCCGGACTGGGGCCTGGGCGAAAGCCAAGATCACCTTTCCGCTTGCGGTGCAGTGAACTGGCGTGCGCCGGCCGAGCCAGTTGATGCTCACGACCGAGGTAGAGCCGGTGGCCTGCTCGATGGGAACGATCTGGTCGCCGTCGAGCACGTCGAGGGTGACCGTCTCGCCGACCGTGCCGGCGAGGTGCTCGCATACAGGGCGGGCAACGAATCGGAGGTCGAGCTCGCCGGTGACCACGCTCGCGAGCTGCGGCAAGCGCCGTCCCAGCCGGTATTTCGAGGTGCGTGGGTCGCGCTCGACAAGCGCATGTCGCTCGAGGGTGCTCAGGAGCCGAAGGGCGGTGGAACGGTGAACGCCGAGCTCGCGAGCCACCTCGGCCCCGGTCTGCCAGCCCTCGCGTGCCAGGAGGTCGAGGATGGCAACGGCCCGGTCCACGGAGCGGACGACACCGGCATCACGCGGGGTGCCGTTGCTCACCGCGCAACAATACAGCTTGCGGGCCACGGGAGCCAGGGCTAGACTTGTTGACCTCTGAGCATCTGTTGGGCAATGCGCAACAAAACGTCCACTCAGCCTTCCCGCGAAGCCGCCCCTGGCTTCACAGTTAGAAGGAGGCAACTGTGGTTCGTAATGCCGTGAAACCAGGAGGATCCGCATGAGCCGGGAAGAGGAGATTCGCGCCAGCCTGTTCGACGACACCCTCAACGGGCGGGCGCCCGAGGTCAAGACCGCCACCGAGGAGGGGCTGGCCCTCGGCATGGATCCGATGGACATCCTGTTCAAGGCGCTGATCCCGTCCCTGGAAGAGGTCGGCCGGCGCTTCGAGAAAGGCGACTTCTTCGTGCCCGAGATGCTGATGGCGGCCCGCGCCATGCAAGGCGCCCTGACCATCCTTCGACCCCTTATCGCCGAGACCGGCGCCCAGCCCGTGGGCCGCTACGTCATCGGAACGGTGAAGGGCGACATCCACGACATCGGCAAGAACCTCGTGGTGATCATGCTGGAGGGCGCCGGCTTCGAGGTCTTCGACCTTGGCGTCAACACGCCGCCGGAGAAATTCGTCGAGGCCGTGATCGCGCACCAGCCTGATGTACTCGGGTTCTCCGCGTTTCTCACGACCACGATGCCGATGTTCAAGGTGAACATCGACGCTCTGACCAAGGCAGGGCTGCGCGACAAGGTTCACATCGCAGTTGGCGGCGCGCCGGTCACCGAGGAGTATGCAAAGCACGTCGGGGCCGACAGCTACGCGCCTGACGCGTCGATGGCCACGCGGCTGGCGAAGCAACTCGTCGGAGCTCGCAATGAGGCATCCGAAGGCGCTCGTGCGATGGAGCAGGCGGTCAAGCTGATCGACGAAACCCTGAAGAAGGGTTAGGCCAGGCTCGTGGAGACAGTTCTGTCCTCGCGAGGACGCGAGGTCGTCATCTCGATCGACCGGCCCTTCGTCATCATCGGCGAGCGCATCAACCCGACCGGGCGCAAGGTGCTCGCGGCGGAGATGAAGGAAGGCAGGATGGACCGCGTCCGCTCAGATGCGATCGCCCAGGTGAAGGCGGGCGCACACATGCTCGACATCAACGCGGGCATTCCGCAGCTTGACGAGGCGGCGCTGCTGGTCGCAGCCATCAAGGCCGTCATGGAGGTGACGGACGTCCCGATCTGCATCGACTCATCGATCATCGAGGCGCTGGAGGCAGGACTTTCGGCTTACGAAGGCAAGGCGCTCGTCAACTCCGTGACAGCGGAGGAGGAGCGGATGGAGCGAATCCTCCCGCTGGTGAAGAAGCACGGCGCCGCGGTCATCGGGATGGCGAACGACGAAACCGGAATCTCGATGATCCCCGAGGAACGTGTTGCCCTGGCTCGCCGGATCATCGAGCGTGCCGCCGACCACGGCATACCGCAAGAGGATGTGATCATCGACCCGATCGCGATGACCGTCGCCGCCGATCCCACGTGCGGCCTCATCACGCTGGAGACGATGCGGCTCATTCGCGATCAGCTCGGCAACAACATGACCTGCGGGGCCTCGAACGTCTCGTTCGGCCTGCCCGACCGTGCCACGGTCAACGCTGCATTTCTCCCGCTCGCGATGCATGCGGGCTTGACGTGCGCGATTACCAACCCGCTCGTGCCCGAGGTCCGGCGCGCGGTGCTCGCCGGAGATCTTCTGCTAGGCCACGACGAGTACGCCATGCGTTGGATCGCCAGCTATCGCGCCGGCGTCGCGCAGGCGGCTCGCGATGGCGCTGCCCCAGCATGATCCAGCGCAAGCTGGAGGTTACCTACCGGCCATTCGACCGCACGACACGAGTCCCGCCAGGGACCACGCTCTTCAGCGCGGCTCACTGGATCGGCCTTCCGATCGACTCCACATGCGGCGGCCGCGGCACCTGCGGCAAGTGCAAGGTCCGTGTGATCGAAGGCTCGGCTGAGGTCACGACGGCCGATCATCGACTTCTGCGGAAAGATGAGATCGAAGGTGGGTGGCGCCTTTCGTGCCAGACCCGTATCTATGACGACATCGTGTGCGAGGTGCCGCAGCTTCTTCGAGTGCCAAAGGCGGCGACGATGGGCCTGGGCCGCCTCGTGATCCTCGATCCGAACGTTCGCAAGGTCTACCTGGAGCTCGCCGAGCCCACCCTCGAGGACCAGCGGAGCGACGTGCTGCGGCTGCGCGAGGCGCTGACGGCGGAAGGCCACGACATGGTGGCGGGGATACCGGTGCTCCGAACGATTCCACGAGCGCTTCGCGACTCCGGCTTCAAAGTCACTGCAGTCCTTGGGGGCGAGCAGCTGGTGGCGCTCGAGCCAGGCGACACAACGGCAGAATGCTTCGGCGTCGCATTCGACGTCGGCACCACGACGCTGGTGGGGACCCTCATGAACCTTCGCACGGGCATGGCGGCCGGCGTGCTGTCCACACTCAACGGTCAGGCGCCATTCGGCGCCGACGTGATTTCGCGCATCAGCCACGGGATGAACGGTCCGGACTCCGTCCTCGAGCTGCAGACCGCTGTCGTCGCCACGATGAACGCGATCCTGAAAGACCTGTATGTCCAGACCGGGGTGTCGCCAGATCGCACCTATGAAGCAGTGGTGGTGGGGAACGCGACGATGCTCCATTTGCTGTTCGGCATCGACCCGAGCCCGCTTGCCGTCATGCCCTTCACGCCGGCGTTCATGGAGCCGATGCTGGTGGCGGCCTCAGAAATCGGCCTCGACATACACCCCAACGGTTACATCCAAACGCTTCCCGCACTGGGCGCATACGTCGGCGCGGACATCGTGGCGGGTGTGCTGGCGACCAGCGTCGTGCGCGAGGACAAGCTCCGCGTCTTCGTCGACGTCGGCACCAACGGCGAGATCGTGCTCGGAAGCGCGCAGCGGGCGCTTGCGACAGCCGCGCCCGCAGGTCCGGCTTTCGAGGGCAGCCAGATCCGATGCGGCATGCGGGCAACCGAAGGCGCCATCGAGGGCGTCACACTCGGCGACACCATCGAGCTGCAGGTGATCGGCGGCGACGTCCCTGCGCACGGCATATGCGGCTCAGGGCTTGTCGATGCTGTGGCACAGCTCCTCCACGTCGGCCTTCTCGATCACTCCGGCCGCATGAAGGCGGCGGTCGACGTTCCAGGTCATCCGCTGGCGGACCGCCTCATCGAGATCGACGGTGTGCGTGCGTTCCTTCTAGC
>DATCPU010000128.1:0-19744 GCA_036569925.1 Candidatus Dormiibacterota bacterium | reverse complement strand
GTCATCACGCATGGCTGGATGATGTCGGTGCGATTCAGCTCCTCGACCGGACCCTCGAAGCAAAGCCGGCGGACCGGCATGTCCAGGACCTCTTCAGCGAGCTCGAAGGCGCGACGCGCCGCCGGATACCGGTCGTGCAGCTTCTTCCCCATCCCAGGCTTTTGCACCCCCTGGCCCGGAAAGAGAAGAGCGATCGGGGCAGTGAGCTTTATACCCACTTGAGAAGGCTGGCGCCCCACGTCAGGCCCGAGCCGAAGCCCGCGAGCAGCACATGATCGCCGGTCTTGACACGGCCCTTGCGGATCGCTTCTTCGAGAGCGATTGGAATCGACGCGCTCGATGTGTTGCCGTACTCATCGATATTGATCGCGACTTTCTCGAGCGGCAGCCCGATGCGGCGGGCGGCCGCGTCGATGATCCGGAAGTTGGCCTGGTGAGGAACCCAGAGGTCGATATCCTCCATCGAGATTCCTGCCGTGTTGCAGACCTCGTTCGCCTGGCGGATGAAGATGTCGACAGCGAATTTGAAGACGTCTGGGCCCTCCATCTCGATGATGGGCTTAGGGTCCTTCGCGGCGTACGCGCCAAACTCTTTGTTGCCGGCCGTGACCTGCAAGTAGCCGCGTCCATCGCTCCCGAGACACCAGGAAAGGAAGCCTGCGCCGTCCGGGGCAGGTTTCACGACGGCAGCCCCGGCTCCATCACCAAAGATCACGGCAGTGCCGCGGCTCGAGTAGTCGAGCATCCGGGACAGCACCTCGGCGCCGATGACGAGCACGTTGTCGGCTCGCTCCGTGGCGATGAACGAGTCAGCCGTTGCGAGGCCGTACATGAAGCTCGTGCACGCAGCGAGCATGTCCCATGCCACAGCGCCAGGGGCGTCCAGCTCGTCCTGGATGCGGCATGCGATCGACGGAAACGGCCCGTCCGGGGACGAGGTGCCAACCATGATCATGTCGAGATCGTTGGCCGTGATGCCGGCGGCATCGAGAGCCTTTCGGGCGGCTTTGGTCGCGAGCTCGAGGGTCGTGGTGCCGGGCTCGGCGATGTGACGAGTCCTGATGCCGGTGCGGTCGGTGATCCACTGGTCCGAGGTGTCAATCATCTTCTCGAGGTCGAAGTTGGTGATCACCTTTTCCGGCGCGTAAACGCCCATGCCGGCAATCGCGCTGTGCCGGCCTTTCGTCTTGAATGAGCGGAGCGGAACGGCTCCGGAACGCGTTCGATAAGCGGTCGTTATCGCCATGTCACTAGGCCTCCAGCCGCTCGGCGGTCTTCTGCTCCAGAAACTTCCAGAGGTCGCCGATGAGTTTCATCTTCTCGAGCTCTTCCTCGGAAAGCTCGACGTCGTACTTGTCTTCAACGGCCGCGATCAGCTCGACGAGGTCGAGCGAGTCGGCAGCGAGGTCTTTGGCAAAGCTCTTGTCGAGCTGCACCTGGTCAGGTTCGATGCCCAGGATCTCGGCGGCGAGGTCCTGCAGCTCCTTGAAATCGAGTGGGGTTGCCATACGTCTTTCTCCTAGTTGGCCTCAGGGCCTTTGATCACGAGGGTCGCGTTGTGGCCGCCAAAGCCGAAGGAATTCGACACGGCCACCTTGATCTCTGCCTTGCGCGCCTTGTTGGGTACGTAGTCGAGGTCGCACTCGGGGTCGGGATCGTCGAGGTTGATGGTCGGCGGCAGTAGGCCCCTGTTGAGCGCAAGGACGCAGGCCGCTGCTTCGATGGCGCCGGCGGCTCCGAGCAGATGGCCGTGCACCGATTTGGTCGAGCTCACGGCGAGCTTGTACGCGTGGTCGCCGAAGACGGTCTTGATCGCCTTTGTCTCGGCCAGGTCGCCGAGCTTCGTCGATGTGCCGTGAGCGTTGATGTATCCGACGTCGCTCAGCTCGACTCCGCTCTTCTCGAGCGCGCGGCGCATGGCGCGGACCGCGCCCTTGCCTTCTGGTTGCGGCGCCGTGAAGTGGTACATGTCGGCGCTGGCGCCATAGCCGGCGATCTCGGCGTAGATCTTCGCCCCGCGCTGCTTCGCGTGCTCCATCTCCTCGAGCACCAGCATCACCGAGCCCTCGCTCATGACGAATCCGTCGCGGCCGAGGTCGAACGGCCGGCAAGCCTTTTCCGGCTCGTCGTTTCGCTCGCTGACGGCCTTGATCTGGCAGAAGGCGCCCATCGTGAGTGGAGTGATGGTGGCTTCGGAGCCTCCTGCGAGCATCGCAACGGCATCACCCCGCTTGATGATCTCCGAGGCCTCGCCGATTCCATGTGATCCGGAGGCGCAGGCGCTGACAATCGCGTAGTTGGGGCCGCCGGCATGACAGTGGATGGCGACGATGCCAGCCGCCATGTCCGCGATCATCATGGGCACCGTGAACGGGCTGATCCGCTTCGGCCCGCGCTCCATGAGCTGCGTGTGGCTCTTCTCGATCTCCTCCATCCCGCCGATTCCGGAGCTGACGATCACGCCGACGTCGTCAGGATCCATCGAGGCCGGATCGAGACCCGCGTGGGCGAGCGCCTGCTTGGATGCGCCGAGGGCGAACTGGCAGTAGCGCCCGATGTGTCGAGCGGTCTTCCTGTCCATGTAGTCCTCGGGGTTGAAGCCTTTGACCTCGCCCGCGATCTTGGTGTCGAAGTTCGTGGCGTCGAAGTGCGTGATCGGGCCGATCCCTGACACCCCTTCGACCAGGTTCGACCAAACCGTCTCGAGATCGTTGCCGATCGGGGTCACGAAGCCCATGCCGGTCACGACGACGCGGCGACCGCCGGTGCCATTGGAGTTATTTGTCACGATTTGAAGCTTACCGACGCCAGGGCCAATCCACATTGGCGCCTTGTGGGAAAACAAGGCCCATAGTTTGGACACTGGGTCCAGTTCGAACGCTAAAGCAGCTTGCGGAGATCCAGTGCAAGCTGCAAGCGCAGCCGGCTCGCCGGCGTGTCCAGGTCGGCGCCGAGCAGCTCGCGCAGCTTGTCGAGGCGGTACAGCACGGTGTGCCGATGCAGCTTCAGGGCGGCCGCCGCGTCCTTTACCGAGCCTTGGGCCACGTAGACCTGCAGCGTCTCGAGCAGCTGGTCGCGATTGCGAGTCTTCGCCTCGAGAAGAGGTCCGAGGCTATGCACGACGAAACGTTCGGCCAGCCGCGGGTTCTGCGCCAGCACGAGCTGCGGGATCAGCTCATCGTGCCTGTGCGCCACCGCATCGGGTCGAAGCTTCCGCCCGACCTCGATTGCCTGCTGGGCTTCGAGGTACGAGCCCGCAATACCACGCAATCCGGCGTGGTAGCCGCCGATGCCGGCGCGCACCCGGGCACGCGCTGAGCCGGAGCGCTTGACTGCCTCCCTCTGAAGGCTCATGACCAGCTGTCGCGCGCCTTCGACGTCGGCTGCGGATTCGGCCGGCCACAGGATGACGAGGGTGGTTGGATCGGTGGCGTGGTGGATCGCACCCCGTGGCAGCGGCAGTGACGCCGCCACCTCGGCGAGGCCCTCCCCTCCCTGCTCGCCGTCGCGGCTACCGATGACGAGCTTGCAGACGGCCGCGACGTAACCGGTGGGTGCTATCGGCATGTTGAGCGCCAACGCTTGCTTCTGGAGCTCGAGCTCGGAGTCGAAGTTGTCGCTGATCAGCGCGTGGAACAGGCGAGCACGCGCCCGGGTGCCGCGCTGCATGTGATGCTCACGCGCGTTGAGGTAGGTCTTGGTGACCTCGGCGGCCACCTGGTCCAACGCACCAAAGACGTAGTTGGCGGTCAGCATGATCGCCTCAGGGGTTGCCTCGGGGTGACCCCGCCAGGCCGCGAGAATCGCGTCCCACGCGACGCGAGCAGCGATGCGGTAGGCGTTGAGAATCGGCTCGACCGATTGACTGCTGCGGGCCTGGAGGATCCCGAGCTGAGCCACGCGCCTAAGCTCCTCGGCGGTGGCCGGGCGTGCCTCACGCGCCGTCGCCAGGAACAGGTCAAGTCCCGCCTCGCATGCCTTCGCGATCGCGGAGCGTTGGGGCGGTACGCCTGTGGAGTTGTCCCAGCGCACGAGCATGACGACAGCGCGCGCCATGTGGCGGGCCATGCCGGCGCGACGCCGCTCCAGCTCCGCGACCAGGGCGACCGGCAGCTGGGGCGGTGGCTTGGACCGGGTGGCCACTCTCGCCATGAAACTGACTATACGGCCGAGGGCCGTTTAGGACACGAGGTCGAAGGTTCCCTCTCCCCTTCAGGGGAGCGATCAGTAAGGCCGATCCTTAACGCCGCTCGCGCGCAGGGCTGGGGAGAGGGGCCTAGGCTGGCACGGCTTTAGCTGTTCTTCTTGATGAAGCCCAGCATGCGCCGCCACGCATCGTCGCAGGCTTCTTTCCATTCCGCAAAGCTGCGGTCGAAGAAGCTGTGTGGCGCGCCTTCGTAGATGTGCATCTCGTGGGGCACCTTGGCCTCGGTGAGCTTTTTGTCGAAGTCGTGAAAGGCTTCCTGTGGCGTGAAATCGGCGCCGGCGATGAGCAAGAGCAGGGGCGCCTTCATCTGGCCCAGGAATGGCAGCGTCCTCTCCGGCCGGCCGTAAAAGCCGATGTCGCCATTGACCCCTTCGACCAGGGCTGACATGTTCCAGGAGCTCGAGCCGCCAAAGCAGAAACCAACGGTGAACACAGATTTGACAGCGCCCCCAGCCTTTGTTTTCAGGTGGGCGACAGCCGCCGCGACATCGGCGCTGATGCCTTCCGCGGTGGTCTTTTCGACGTGCGGCTTGTAGTCGAAAGCCTCGCTCCGATCGCCATTACCGGCGGTGCGGCCGAAGTAGTCAATGGCGACGGCGTCGATGCCGGCCTCGGCGAAACGCTGCGCGAGCTCCTTGTAAAAATGGTGCAGCCCTCTTACGTCGGGCATCACCACCATTCCTGCTCCGGTGGGTTTGGCGGCTCGGGCGAAGTAGGCCATGAACGTGTTGCCATCGGCGGCCGTGAGCTCGAAGTCGCCTTGGTCGGAGGCGGCGCCTCCGATGGGTGGAAGCGGCGGGCGGGCATCATCTGAGTAGCACATTTGATTGATTCTCCAATAGATTGGACGTGTCATGACGAACGACAGCACCACTTTCACCGCGACCGACCTGCAGGGCTTCCTCGACGAGATGATCGACCACGACCGGATTGCGCTCGCCGATCGCCTCCAACGAGCATCGGAACGCCTGGCTGAATATGGCCAGTTGGTGACGGCAGGCGAGATCGAGCAAGGGGGTGCATGGAGCGCCCACGAGGTGCTGGCGCACATTGTCGTCCTGTCGAAGTTCTACGGCGTCATCTTCCACAAAGTATCGAGCGGCAAGATGACTGAGCTCGACCTGCTCAACAACGTCGGCCTCCGCGACGCGATGGACGAGCAGATGGCGCAAATCGAGCCGAAGGAGCTGATTCGCATGGCTCTCGAGGACCATGCGCGGACAATCAAGGGTCTTCGCGCCGCAGATGCCGCGTCGATGCGGCGAGCTGTGAAGGTCGACGGGGGCGAGAGCATGACCGCTGAGGAAGTGGCGCGCCTTACCCTCATCAGCCACCTCGAGTTGCACATCGACCAGCTCGTGCGAGCTCTGGCCTAGAGCGCTCCTGGGGCGCCAAGCCGGCGCAGCTCGCGCCGCAGCGACTCCCCCGCTCCTTTCATCATGGCGGGGTCCGGGTTGGGATCCTGGTTGTCGAAGTCGAGGTCGTGGGGCCCGCGGATGGGCACCACGTGGAAATGGACATGCGGCACCTCCAGCCCAACGAGCATCAGCCCGATCCTGGCCGGCTTGAAGGCCGCCATCTGCGCTTTGCCGATGGTTTGGGCAGTGGCCGCCAGATGGGCCAGCAGCGCGGGTTCTAGGTCGAGCCAGTGGTCGGTGGCAGCACGGGGCACCACCAGTGCGTGACCCGGCCTCAATGGCCGGTTGGAAAGGAAAGCCACGCACTCGGCGTCCTGCCAGACGAAATCGGCCGGCAGCTCACCTTGGATGATGCGCGAGAAAATGCTCGACACGCCACCAGAGTAAATTTTCTCGGCGATGCCTGCCGCAGCACAGCTGATCGACGCCACCAAGAAGTACGGCGCGGTGGAAGCGCTCAAAGGGGTCAGCCTCGACATCGAGCTCGGGGAGGTCGTAGCCATGCTCGGGCCGAACGGTGCAGGCAAGACCACATCGATCAGCCTGTTGCTGGGACTGCGGAAACCGACCACGGGCAAGGCCCAGCTCTTTGGGTTGGATCCAAACGACCTGGATGCCCGAAGCCGAGTCGGTGTGATGCTGCAGGAGTCAGGCATTCCGGAAATGCTCAAGGTGCAAGAGATCGTTGACCTATTTCGGTCCTACTACTCGAAGCCGATGGCACGCGATCGGGCCATCTCGATGGCGGGACTGGAGGAGAAGGCCAACGCGCTCGTCAAGCAATTGTCCGGTGGCCAGCGCCAGCGGCTGTACTTCGCCCTCGCCGTCTGTGGAGATCCCGAGGTCCTCTTTCTTGACGAGCCGACGGTTGGCATGGACGTAGAGGGCCGTCGATCATTCATCGAGCGAATCGCCGAGTTCGCGAACATGGGGCGCACCGTCGTGCTCACCACGCACTACCTAGAGGAAGCGGACCAGCTCGCCAAGCGTGTGGTCGTGATCGACAGAGGCCTTGTGATCGCCGACGCCTCGCCGCAAGAGATCAAGTCCAGGGTTGCCGGCAAGCGCGTCCGTTTCAGCGCGACGACAATGACCGACAAAGACCTGGACGGCCTACCGGTCACCACCTCGACGTTTGCGGATCACAGGGTGCAGCTGCTCACGAACCAACCGGAGGCCGTACTTCGCGAGCTGTTCCGGCGCGGAGTCGAGATCTCCGACCTAGAGGTTTCCGGCGCCGACCTCGAGGACGCTTTTATCTCTCTCACCACCCATAAGGTCCCCGAGTGATCGCTTCCGCAACGGTCGCGCGGGCACCGATTCTGCCGATGCTCCAGCGTCAGACAGGCGCCGAGTTCTTGAAGCTCTGGCGCGTCCCGGCGTTCAGCATCACCTCGATTTTCCTCCCCGTGATGTTTTACGCATTCATCGGCATCGGCCAGTCAAATCAGGAAATCTTTCCTGGCGTGAAGTTCGGTGCGTACTTCCTTGCATCGATGGCCGTGTACGCGGTGGCCAACGTGATGATCTTCAGCTTCGGAATCTCAGTCGCCACCGAGCGAGGCCAGAAGATGGACGTGCTCATGCGCGCGACACCGATGCCGCCCTGGCTTTACCTCCTGTCCAAATGCATCACAGCGCTCGCTTTCGCGGCCTTGACGCTCCTGGTTCTGTTTCCGTTCGCCTACGTCGCCGGCAGTGTCAGGCTCGAGCCGTCGCAGTGGGTGACGCTCGCGTATCGGGTGCTCCTCGGCTCGATCCCCTTCATCGCTCTCGGCTTCGCCATCGGCTATCTGTCCGGACCGAACTCCGCAGTGGCCGTGATCAACCTGATCTACTTGCCGACTGCCTTCGCATCCGGCCTTTTCTTCCCCAAGCAACTGTTGCCGCAGTTCATCCAGAACATCGCGCCCTATCTGCCGCTGCACTTCTTTGGTCAGCTCGGGTGGGATGCGATCGGCGCGCCAACGGATGGCAACGTGACCACCGACTGGCTATATCTGGCCGGCTATGGCGTGCTGTTTTTCGCGCTTGCCCTGTGGGCTTACCGACGAGAGGAAGGCCGCAAGTTTACCTAGGGTCGGACCCGAATTTCTGAGGCAGCGCGACTCCGAAGGCCGCCTCATAACGCTCCGAGAACTCCGCGAACGTGTACGAATGCTCGACCGTGCCGATCTGCTCAACCGCGTAAGTCGCAGCCAGCGATGCCACCCGGCCCGCCTGCTCAAGCTCGAGGCCGCGCAGCAGGCCCGCGACCAGGCCCGAGCGATACGCATCGCCCGCACCTGTGGGATCCGACTCGCGACGCGCAGGCGCAGGTGGAATGTCCACGACTCCCGCGCTGGTCGCAATCCGCGAACCCTCGCGTCCAAGCGTTGTCACCACGATCTTCGCCAACTCCATGAGGCCGTCCATGGTGCGACCCGTGCGCTGCATGATCAGCTCGAGCTCGTAGTCGTTGCCGATGAGAATCCACGCGCCACGCGCTCCTTCTGTCACGTCCTCTGCCGAAAGCCTGGGCAGTTGGTGCGCGGGATCGAACACGAATGGCAACCCTTTGTCGCGGCACTCTTTGACCAGGCGCATCATCGCCGCGGGATCGTTGGGGCCGACGATCAACGCCTCGGCCCCCGGAGGGGCATCGTCGAGCCCGAGCATCGCAGCGCGGCCCATCGCGCCGCCGTAGTAGCCGGTCAGCTGGTTGTCATCCAGGTCGGTCGTGGTGAAGCCTGTTGCCGTGATCTCTCCGTCGAGCAACCTCAAGCCATGGCAGTCGACGCCCCGGGCGATCAGCCACTCGCGGTATTCGGCCGCATCGGAGCCGGCGGTCGCCAGGACAGCGGCAGGGTAGCCGAGCAGGGTGAGGTTGTATGCGTAGTTGCCGGCAACGCCCCCACGATGCTTTCGCAGATCGTCGACGAGAAAGCTGAGGTTGAGGATATGCGTCTTGTCGGCGAGGATGTGGTCCTTGAAATGGCCCTTGAAGCTGAGGATGTAGTCGTAAGCGATGGAGCCGGTGCAGACCACGGTCACGATCGGTCCAAATTTAGCTGAAATGGAAGAGGGCGCCACTTTGGCACCCTCTTGACGTGCGTTGTTTGGTTAAGCCGCGCGGCGGCTAGCGGCGGTCTTCCGGATCCGGCGGGTCCTGGTCGAAGTCTTGGTCCTCGCCTTGGTTGTTGCCTTGGCCGCCACCGGCTTCTTGGCCGTTGGCGCGTGCCTTAGCTCGGTCGCGTGCTCAAGCCTGCTCGCGGTCTTCGCGATCGTCTTGAACGAACCGTTGAAGATTCGCAGCGAGCGCTTGGCGACGCTGCCCACGACATCGCGGCGGCGGGCCTGAAGCTTCACGAGCTCGAAGCCCCTGATCACGACCTTCTCCGGCAGCTTGCCGTTCACCTCGACGCCAAGCACCGTGATGCGCTCTGGCATGAGGTCGCTGGCGACCTGCGCAGCTGCCGAAAGCCGTGCGTTGATGTTCTTGGCCACGCCTTTGGCCGGCGCCGTCGCGGCGTTCAGCCGGGCATTGAACCGGCGGTTGACCTTGCGAGCGGCCGGCGTGCCCTTGCGCTCGAGGCCTTTCACCTGCTTGCGCGCAGTCCCCATGGGGTCTGACGCAACCTCGCGAACTGTCTGGGCGGCGCCGAAGGCTACCTCCGCAACAGTGGTGGCCGTTTCGCCGGCCGAGTCTGCGATCTGATCGAATTCTGAAGCCATCTTTTCGTTCTCCTTATTTGGTTGACACAACGCATTATAACGCATTGCGTCAACAAGTGTCAAGGAGCGCCTGTGAGGCGTTGGATCAGCTCCGCCGCGCGAGCGCCAAAGACGTCGTAGTGAGCCACCTTCCTGCGCTTTTCCGGCTGGACCCACTCGGGCCGGAGGCCGTACAGGCGCCCCCATTCCTCGAGCACGGGGCGCAATCCGATGATGTGGAGGAAGGGCCGCTCGCGCACCATGCCCCGGATCATCGAACCGTGATAATGGTCGAAGTTGCGGTGCACGGCGATGCCGCCGGCTTCGGCAAAAGCAATTGCCTCCTGGATTTCGCGACGCTCGAAATATTGCTCGCGAAGCGGCTCCGCGCCTTTCACGTCCGCGCGGCTGCAACCGCAACACGCGCGTCGGCGCAGATGGGCTTGAACGCGCACAAGGTGCAGGGCCGTTCTGCGTGCTCCGGACCAAGTGCAAAATCACCCCCCAGAATTTTCGACGTGGCGGCCGCGATCTTGGCCTCCACCGCCAAGTCGTCCGGAGCAACCTCGATCAGCTGCCCGCGGCGGATGTCGAAAAGGACCAGGCGGGGCTCGTGGCCTCCCGGCAGCAGTCCTCGGCGGGCCGCCAACCCATATAAGCGGAGCTGAGTTGAGTAAGCCTCAATCAACCTGGCGTCGAGGGTGGCATTGGTCTTGTAATCGACAAGCGTCGTCCGCCCGTCAAGCTCGCAGACTCTGTCGACAAAACCCCGGACCCTCGCCTCACCGATGCGAAGGTTGAACTCGAGTTCCACGCCGAGCGTGGGCGCGGCGGCCAGAGGGTGCATGAGGTAGCGAGCCAGCATCTCCCGTCCCGCGTCCGGTCCGCGGTAGATGGAGAGCAGGTCGCCACCCGATGCGTGCCAGGCCGCCAGGGCCGAGTGAACCGAGGCGCCCAGCTCACTCGAGCCCGAAGCCCGCACGAATGCCGGCAGCATGTCGTCGGGCGGAGCGGGCACGCCCCACACCTGGCTGAATCGGTACCGCACAGGACACACCTCAAAATCGTGGAGCTGCGAGAAGCTCAATTCGATATCGCGATCCCGCCCGGAGTGCTGCGCTTCCTCGCGAGGGCGAATGTGCTGCCACCTGTCGAGTACCGCTTCCACGATGGCAGGGCCATCGGCTCCCGATCCATCCGCCACCCGGATGACCGGCAGCTCGAGTTGTTCCGCCTCGACGACAGTCGCCGCCTCAGGGTGCGCGAAGGCCCAGCTGAGGATCTCGGCGAAATGGTCGACCTCGCCGCCGCCGCCCAGGTCCACGTCGCGCGGGGACTGTTCTTCCCTGGTGGCCGTGACGTAGAGGGCATCTTTCGTTCGCGTGATGCCGACGTACACAATGCGCCTGCGTTCGCCCATTGCCAGGGCCACGGCGGGCGCGCCGGGCGACGTTTCCTTGAACCGTGGATGCTTTTCGCCGCGCCAGTTCTTCATCACGAAGCCGAGGTTGTCGGGGTCGAAGAAAAGTCGCTCGGTATCGCGGGGCCGCGGCGGTCGCAGGTTGACCAGGAACACGACAGGAAATTCAAGACCCTTCGCCGAATGCACAGTCAGCAGCGAGACTGCATCCGTGGTGGCCGATTCCTCCGCCGCCTCGCCGACAGGCAGCTCGGCATCGATTACCTGGTCGAGGTGGCGCACGAAGTCGCCGATGCCGGCGAGCGCCAGGTCGCGCTCGAACCGCGACGCGAGCTGAAAGACCTTTCGGAGGTTGAGCAGCGCGCGCGGGCTGCCGTCCCTCTGCGCGCGGAGCTCGGCCCAGCGGAGGTATCCGGTTTCTTCCAGGAGACGGTTGAGGATGTCGGCGACAGTCAGCGCGTCTCGAAGGCCGCCGAGGCGATCCGTCAGCTCCACCAGCCGCACGGCCTGCGCCGCCACCTTCTCATCCATCTCCGGAAAACCCTCGCGGCCCGACGCGTCGAAACAATCCCGCAAGCGCATGCCGCTGCGGCCAAAGCGCCGAGCGGCAAGCGTGTACATGCCTTGATCTGGCAGCCGCACGATCGGGCCCTGGAGCACCCTGACCAGCGCGCCGTCATCCATGGGGTTCTCAGTGAGCCTCAGCATCGCCAGGACGTCCTTGATCTCCTGGCGATCGAAGAAGCCCGAGCCGCCGCTGGTGAGGTAAGGGATGCCCTGGCGCCGGAGCTCATCCTCGAATTCGCGCGGCAGCATCCGTATCGAGTGCGCCAATATCGCGATGTCGGAGAACGCACGGCCGCCGACGTTCAACCGGCGAATGGTCTCCGCCACGGACCTGGCCTCGGTGCGCGAGTCGGGTGCCATCATGACCGTCACTGGCCGATCGGCCGATCCCCGGGTCGCGACCAGATCGGGCTCAGTCGCAAAATCCGGGTCGCGGCGTATGAAATCGGTCGCGCAGTCGAGAATCTCCTGGTAAGAGCGGCGATTGTGCGTCAGCGGCAGGCGTAGGCCTGGGAAGCGCGTCCGGATATTCTCGATCTCCGCGTCCCGCCATCCGTAGATCGATTGCTTTGCATCGCCCACCGCCGCCACGTTGCCGAAGCCATCCGCGGCGAGCAGCCTGATCAGATCGAGCTGAATCCTATTGGTGTCCTGGAACTCATCAACCAGCAGGTACCGAAAGCGCTCGCGGCATCGTCGTCGAAACTCCGGCACGCGTTCGAGCGCAGCGATCACCTCGAGGATGAGGTCATCGAAGTCGCGTAGATTCTCGGCGCGAAGCGCATCTTCATAGGTCTTGTAGACGAGGTGCAGAACGCCGATCGCTTCGAGCTCTGCGTGCGCTGCGTCGCTGGCGGAGGCGCCATCGAACGAGGCATCCCAGTGGCGGCCGTGCAGCTCGAGAGCACGTAATCGGAACCCTTCGGGGCTGATGCCCCGACCCTTCAGCTTGAGAAGAAACCTGAGCCCAGAGCGCAAGAGATCGTCCAGATCGTCCACCGAAAGCGCTGTAAACGAGTCCGGGTCGAGCGGGGCCGCTGAGCCGCTGCGCAGCCGGGCGACCAGGCGCTGCTCAAACAACCGCTGCCCTGTCTCGTCCAGAACCCTCAGCTCTCGCGGCGCCCCAACCAGGTAAGCGAACTCATCGAGAAGCCGCGCGCAAGTGCCGTGGAAGGTGCCGATCCAGGCGGCATCCAGCGCTTCTGGGCCAAGCTGAGGCCGCCTATCCATCAGCTCCCGCGTTATGCGCTGGCGGAGCTCCTCCGCTGCGCGGTCGTTGAAGGTCACGGTCAGGATCCGGTCCGGCGCGACTCCTTGCTCGACCAGCCAGCAGAAACGCTCGGTCGCGGTGAACGTCTTGCCGGTGCCGGGACCGGCCGCGATCAGGAATGCGCCGTCCGGGCCGGCGTGCGCCGCCGCTCTCTGCTCAGCGCTCAGAGTCATTCTGGGGGTGCCCCTCCATATGGGCAAATGGCTGCGTGCGGGCAGCTGCCAAATCGCGTGACGCAGGTGCCCGCGAGGTCGCGCGGTCCCGGCTCGAAGTGGCCTCCCTTGATCCCCGCGATCGCCTGCATGACGACAGCACGGCTGCGCTCGAGGTCCTCGGAGCTCAGCGCCTTCTCCCGATACTCCTTGAGCCCGGCGGGCTGGCCGACGGCGAAGATGTCCTGGCGCATGTCCCTCCAGACCCAATCCTTCGGGTACCAGAGCGAGAGGAATCGCGGCTGAAAGCTGAGGGCCTTGCCTTCGTCGTCGACTCCGAACCGGCAAGCGAGGTAATAGAGGGCGAGCTGCACGTCGGACATGTCTGGCCCGAAGTACTGCTCGTAGGCATACCTCATCGGCTTGCCGGAGCCCGTCTTGTAATCGACCACCTCGACCTGGCCGTCGCCCACGTCATTCACCCTGTCGATCTTCCCGACGATCTCCACGCCATCGAGCTCGAGGTGGAACCTGCGCTCGACGTCGAGCGTTCGCAATCGCCTGATCACCTGCAGGCCGGTGACGAACTTGATGTAGTTGCCCAGGACGGCGCGGATCTGCCGCTCCTCGCGCTTGCGGTCGAGCACGCCTTCCATCTTCGAAAGGTACGGATCGAGATGCTTCACCAGCGAAGCCTCCAGCCACTCGCGCTGCATTTCCGACGCGAGTGGCCGCCACTCGGATTCGTGCAGGTGGAAATCCTCCAGCACCTCGTGCAGAAATCCGCCACGCTCCATCGCCACGGAGCGCGGTTCGTCCACCAGGCCTGGGTGGTGGTTGTACCAGTAGAGGCGCGGGCATTTCAGGTAGTCGTTCAGCGTCGTTGGGCTGAAATGGCCGATCTTGACGTCAGTTGGATTCTTGCTCCCGCCGTATGGTTCGAACGGCTCGCCCGACTCGCGATCGCTGAGAAACGCGACATCGAGACCCAGGGCGCGCGCCCTGCCGGCATTGCCATTCAGAGCTTCGCGGTGCGACGCAATCAACACCTCGGCCTCCCGCGCAAGCAGCACATCGCGCGCCGCCAGCCGTCCCGATGCGCGCGTCAGCTCGCGGGACTCCGCCTGCGGCCGCGCCAACCCCAAGAAAACCGATGCTCCCGCTTGCCGAAGGTAAGCGTCGGCGAAAGTCATGTAGAGCCGCCGCTTCGCGCGTGTCATCGCGACAAACGCGAGCCGCGCCTCTTCTGCGAGGTGACCATCGGGGTCGGATGGCCACGACGGCATGAAGCCGACCTTGTAGCGCTCGAGCCACGCGCGGTCCTCCGCGTCCAGCAGCGGATGCGGCCGAGCGGCAAGCGGGAAGAGGCCGTGGGCAAAGCCGGAACAGAACACGATCTCGAACTCGAGGCCCTTGGCCTGGTGAACGGTCAGCACCTGGACGGCGTCCCTTTGCACGGTTGATCCTTGAGCCGGGGCTTCGGTGTCATCCGCTGCGCCACTCAAAAGCGCGTCGAGCGACCCGGCAATGTCGGTCAGCAGCGGGGGTGCTCCGTAAAGCCTCTCGTAAACCGTCTGAATCGCCTCGAGGCCTGCGATGGCGGAGCGCAGGTCGCCGATGGCTTCGGCCCGCTGGTCTGGCGCAAGACCGAGATCCAGAAGGCGCCTCATGGCTCCGTCCTCGATGAGGATCGAGTAAGCAAGGCTCGTCAGAGGCAACCTCGGGACGCGGCCTAGGAGGCGATGCCTCGCCACCATCGCGGCATGCAGGCTGTCGAGCTCCTCCCGCGTAAGAAACTCGAGATAGTCCGGCTCCGACGAAACCTCGGTGGGAGCATCTCCTCCCCAAGGCAGCGGATACCGGGCCGAGTCTCGCGCCGCGAGCACGAACATAAGGCGGCGGACCACCCGTGTCAGGGGACGGCCCTGCTCGCGTGCATGTGCGCGAAGGCGGCTGAGAGTACGCGCACCAACGCCGCCGAGGGTCGAGGCAAGCGCCCCTTCGAAGGCATCATGGTCATCCGGGTCGCGCAGCGATTCGAGGTAGCCGACGAGAAATCGAACGACCTCATTGCGCGCGGTGGCGCCAGAGCCTCGGACCTCGTAGGGGAGGCCCAAGGCGCGAAGCGCCTCCTCGAATGGACCTCCAAGCCAGGTCGTGCTGCGCAGCACGATAGCGAAATCACTGAGCCGCAGGCCCGGCGACTCCGCATGCAAGCGCTTGATTTCGCGAGCGCAGAAGAACGCCTCGTCGACGGCGTCCCCCTCGCGGGCGACGACCACGGCGGGCGAACGAGGCGGATTTGTGGCATGCAACGCTCGAGCGCGACGCCCGGGCTGGGTCGCGGTGAGGAGCCTTTCGCCAGAATCCAGCGCCTCCTGCGAGCACCGATAGCAGTCGTCCAGCCGATGGGTCGCCCCGCCGTAGACCTTTGCAAAGTCGTCACTGAGCAGGCGGGGAACGGTGCCTCGAAAGCCGTAAATGGATTGGTCAGGATCTCCCACCACAACCAGGCGCGGTAGTGAAGCAGGTGGGGCGAGAAGCTGCAGCAGCTCGAACTGTGCAGGGTCCACGTCCTGGAACTCGTCGACCAGGATCAGCCGGAAGTGCGCGCTGATCTCCTCGCGCAGCTTGGGATGCGACTGCAGCAGCTCGATGGTGCCGGTGATGAGATCGCGGAAGTCGGCCAGTCTCGCCCCCTGCATTCGCTCCTGGTAAGCCTGGTAGGCCGCGGCGAGCGTGCGCAGTCGTTCGCTTGCGCTCGCCTCGGCCGCGAGCAACAGGGCGGATGGGTGGACCAGGTTCTGCTTCATGAGGGCGACGAAGGTCAGCACGTCCCTGGCGAATGCGTCAGAGCGCTGCACCCCCGTCAAGCCGCCCAGCACATCAGCGCCCATCCCGGCGAGCACGTTGCGCATCACGATCGACTCCTGGAAGCCGTCAAGCAGCAAGCGCTCCGGATCGGGCGAGTGTTCGCGAAGGAGCCTTGCGCAGAAGCTGTGGAAGGTTGAGATCCACGCTTCGCCGTAATCGTCGTTCAGGCGCAGATCGATCCGCCGGGCGATCTCGGACGCGGCGCCGTTGGAGAACGTCAGGACAAGGATCTGACCGCGGCCCGCAACCCCCTCTCGTACTGCCTGCTCATACAGGTCCACGAGGGCGTGCGTCTTCCCAGTGCCCGGTCCAGCGAGCACGCTGAGCGGGCCGTCGATTTCGTGAATATCCAGTGGCAAATAGTTCCCCTTGGTAGGGGCGGGCGAATTGATTATGCCGGGGAACGGCTGTTCTGGGCAGCGCCGCCTGTTAAGACTTGAGAGCGCTGTCGATCGCTTCTAGCTCGGCAGCTGAGAACTCCCGGTGGTCGAGCGCCGCCCTGTTCTCCTCGAGCTGCGCGATGCTGCTGACGCCGATCACGGCTGAGGTGACGCGCGGATCTCGCAGCGTCCACGCCAATGCCATCTGGGCAAGCGGCTGGTCTCTCTTCGCGGCGATCGCGCTGAGAGCACGCACCTTGGCGAGAGTCTCCTTCGTGATCTGGTCAGGCGAGAGATAGCGCGAGTGTGTCGCCCGCGAGCCTTCTGGAATCCCAGTGAGATATTTGCCTGACAGCACGCCCTGGGCGAGAGGAGAAAACACGATGCAGCCCGCCCCTTCCTGCTCGAGCAAATCCAGCAGCCCGTCATCCTCGATCCACCGGTTCAGCATGTTGTAAGAGGGCTGATGGATGAGCAGCGGCGTGCCCATGGACCGCAGGATCGCTGCCGCCTCCTTGGTCTGGGCGCTCGAGTAGGACGAGATGCCGGCGTAAAGCGCCTTGCCCTGGCGAACCGCTGAAGCCAGAGCTCCCATCGTCTCCTCCAGCGCAGTGTCGGGATCGAATCGGTGCGAGTAAAAGATGTCGACGTAATCGAGCCCTATCCGGCGCAGGCTTTGATCGAGGCTCGCCAACAGGTATTTGCGCGATCCGCCATCGCCGTACGGCCCAGGCCACATGTCCCAGCCCGCCTTGGTCGAGATGATCAGCTCGTCCCGATACGGCGCGAGGTCGGAGGCCATGATCCGGCCGAACGTCTCCTCGGCAGAGCCATATGGCGGCCCGTAGTTGTTGGCCAGGTCGAAGTGTGTGATGCCCATATCGAAAGCCCGCATCACCATGGCGCGGCTGACCTCGAGCGGACGCGTGTGGCCGAAGTTCTGCCACAGCCCCAGCGAGATCTCTGGAAGCTTGATGCCGCTTCGACCGCTGCGCCGGTAGTCGATCTGGGAGTATCGGTCCACGTTAGGCAGGTAGCTCATGCAGCTCAACCACTCTATCCGCAGGCAGTGAAGGCTTGACGCGCCACGCGATCACGCATATGCCGGCCAGGAAAGCGAGCTCCACAAGGGGCCACCTCTGCAGCGGCAGCCCGGTCCCAACCATGCCGATAAATGGGGTTGTGACAAGCCATGCCGCCGCGATTGGCAAGCGCCAGGACAGAGCCGGCCGCTCCTCCCACACGATCACAGCAGCGACGGCAAGCAAGCAGAGGTCGGACGCATGCAGGTATGGGACCGCGATCAATGAGCCCAGGATGCCGACCACGAG
The DNA here is from genome assembly GCA_036569925.1 of Candidatus Dormiibacterota bacterium. Taxonomy (GTDB): domain Bacteria; phylum Chloroflexota; class Dormibacteria; order Dormibacterales; family Dormibacteraceae; genus Palsa-872. The sequence goes on along the minus strand of DATCPU010000128.1, from coordinate 2,432 downwards.
GACCAGGCCCGGCGTGCGGCGAAGTCGGAAGGCGGCGACGAGAACGGCGACGATGATGACGACCCGCAATGCGGTGATCGCCACGCCGCGAAAGCCAAGCGCACGTTCGAGCGTCAACGCATCGGCGCCGGTTGGCAGTGAACCAGTCAGCTGGCTCCAGTAGTCGAACGCCCCGTCCGGTCCAACAGTCAGGAAAGCCGCTACGGCGAGGACGGCTCCGACCGAGCTGAGCGCCGCGAAGGCTCGTGCTCGACCCGCAGCAAGCACGGCGAAAGGGACCAGGAAGGCGGTGTTCGGCTTCAATAACAGCAACGACAGCGCGACGCCCGCCGCAACATTTCGATTCTCTCTCAGCAGTCGCCACGAGAGCGCCATACCCACCGCCACCAGCGGCACCACCTGCCCGACGCGGACGGCTTCCAAAACCCACCACGGAGCGACGGCTGCCGCGACCAGGATCCAACGCTCGATCCCGCGGCTCGAGGTTGCCCAGGCGAGTGCGGCGACATACGCGACGAGCGTTATCGCCGCCCAGACGTAATAGGAAGGCGAATACGGCAGCGCCACGAATGGGGCGACCAGCCAGGCCACGGTCGGCGGGCTAAGGAAGGGTTGCGCCACTTCACCGGGGTCCAACTGGATCTGTGCGGCCGCCACGACGGACTGGTCGTAGATGTACTGCCAACCCTGTGTCAACCCGACCATGGCGGCAGCTTTGTAGGTGTGGTAGTCGATCCCGGGCGGCTCTTGACGGTTCAGAAAATTCGCGAGGATGGCGAACAGAGTCGCGGCGAGGGCCACTGGCGGGAGCAGGCGTCTCGCTCGGTTCACCTTATGACGGTACCGCGCGAATATAGTCGGACGCCATGGCAACCCTGCCGGCGGCCCGCCGACCCGGATCCCGCGTCTGGGGAGCGGCGGTGGCGGCGACCGTGGTCCTCGCGCACATCCCTGCCTTCTTTCACCGCCTCCTGGACGGCGATGAGGCGATCTACGGCTCGATCGCGGCACTCATGAATCTCGGCGGCAGGCTCTACGCCGACGGCGGAGTCGACAACAAGCCACCAGGGATCTTCTGGGTCTATGCCGCAACTTTCCACGTGGCCGGGACCTACCAGATGACCGCGATTCATCTGGTCGGACTCGTCGTCATGCTGGCCACCTGCAGCCTTCTTTTTAACATCGGCCGATCGGTGTATGGCGTCCGGGCCGGCCTGCTCGCTGCTCTCATCTATGGAGTTCTCACCGCAGACGGCAACCCCAGGCTCCTCGCCTCCAACACAGAGATTTTCATGATGCTGCCGCTTACCGCCTCCGTTCTCTTGATGCTGCGGCGCCAGTGGCTGTGGTCTGGGGCACTTCTCGTGGCCGCGGGCGCGTTTCGCCAGGTGGCCGCCGTAAACCTCCTGCTCGTGCCGCTCGCCCTAGTCCTAATGGAGCCGCGGGACAAGCGGTTACGCGGGTTTGGTTGGTTTACCGCCGGTTTGGCCGGCGCGCTGGTGCTGGCGGCGGCGTTGCTGGCCGCGACCGGGTCACTCATCGGGTTCTGGGACTGGACGATTGGGACGCTGTACGGGTATGCGGCCCTCAACTGGACGCCGGCCCTGTTCTTGATGCGCTCCTGGGACAGCGTGCTTCCCTTTGCAGCCTCGGCAGCGGTGGTCTGGATCGCTGCGGTCGTCTTCGCACGGCGGTGGAAGCGAGTGCCGGTAGCTGCGCAGTTGATCGTGGCGTGGTTGGTAGTCTCCATCCCCGGATCGCTGGCGGGCGGCCACCTGTCATGGCACTACTTCATCCAGGTGATGGGCCCCCTCGCGCTGCTCGCGGCATTCGCCATCGACGGGACTCTTGACGGCTCGCGTAGACGCTTGATTGCAGGGGTGGCAGCCGTCGGCCTCGCCCTGCCTATGGCCGGGTGGGGCGTGTTCGACGTGGTCTCGGACCCCCTTACATATGATTTCAACGCCCCGGTCCCCGCGCACGAGGCTGTCGCGACCTACATTCGAAGCCACACCCGATCCGACGATCGCGTCTTCGTCTGGGGCGACTGGCCGGCCCTCTACGTCGAATCCGACGAGATCATGGCAAGTCGATTTCCGGGTTTCCTGCGAGGCTTCGCGCGCGGTTCGGCGCTGCCGCCAGACAACTGGGACACATCTGCGGCTGTGTGGCCGGCCCTGCAAGAGGACCTCGCGCGTCATCCGCCGGCGCTCATCGTCGACACGTCTGCCTCCGCGAACTGGAGCGACTTCTCGATGTATCCGATGAGCAATTACCCGGTGCTCGCACAGTTTGTCGCTGCCGGCTACCATCTCACGACGACGGTCGACGGGGTGGCTATCTATTCCCGGAACGGGAGCTGAGACAGGCTCGGCGCTCGCAGCTTCGGCAAGACCGATGGCACCGTGACCTTCACCGGAAGTGAAGGCAAC